>JACRMO010000224.1 GCA_016214925.1 Gammaproteobacteria bacterium | reverse complement strand
CCAGGAGTGTGCGCAGCAATTGTTCATATTGCATCTCATTCACTTGGCACTCGAATACGGATTTCTGTACCCGTTGGCCCATGCTTTCGCAGGTCTTGGCCACCCGCCGCAGTCGCCGCCGTCCGGCGGAGGTTTCGGTCGAGACATCGTAAGTCACAATGATGAGCATGTCGCGGGTCTCCTCATTTGGCCAGGAACGGCATATAGCCTTCCATGTCGCCGCGCAGGGTGCGGGCCATGAAGCGTGCCTGCAAGAACGGCAGCAGGGCCAGTGGCATCTTGTTCTCGGTGAGTGGGTGTGTGACTTCTTCCTGCTTGCGTTCCTGCCAGGCCGTGACCACGGCACGGCGGCCGGTGTCGTTGAGCATCACGGCGCCGCCCTCACGTTCGTCGAAATCGTCCGCCGCTATTTGGCCGCGATTGATGAGCGTGAGTGCCAGACGGTCGGCGAGGATGGAGCGGAATTCTTCCTGTAAATCCAGGGCGAGCGCTGCGCGGCCGGGGCGCACGGCATGCAGAAAACCGAGTTGTGGGTCCAGGCCGACCGCTTCCAATCCCGAACGGCAATCGTTCATGAGCATGGCGTAGAGAAAGGAGAGCAGAGCATTGAATCGATCCAAGGGCGGACGCCGTGTGCGACCGTTGAGGCTGAAGTGCTCACGCATGATCGGCTTTACGATTAGGTTGAGCGCACCGAAATAACCGCGCGCGGCTTCGCCTTCAATGCCGCGCAAGGTATCGAGATCTTGCGCGTCTTTGGTTGCTCGCAACGAGGCGGCGAGATCGTCGGCCGTGCGCGTTAGTGATTTGGTTTCATCGGCGTCGGCAGATTCGCGCGCACCGCGCAGGATCACGGAACGGCTGTTCCTGAGTTTTCCGGCCACGATGGCGCGGGCGATTTCCAGAGTGATAGCAGTGTCGGCCGCTTTCTGGTGCTGGGCTTGCCGCAGCAGGATGTTGCCGGACACGGGCCCTTCCAGTCGCGCTTTGAAACGGCCCGTGCCGTCCAGCAACACCAGGCTCTTGCCTTCGTCGGCGAGGCGATGCATCAGGGCCGGCGACACCATGACGTTGCCGAAGCACACCAGCCCGCCGAGATGATGCAGCGGCACCTGGAGTTTCTTTTCGTGTTCGACATCGATGCGCACCGTGGCGTTTTCAAGGTGGGCATAGGCATTGGGCGTCATGACGTAGAGCGTGTTCTGTACTGTATACACTCAAGCCTCCTCGTCGAACAAATGTTGTCTTTCATGATGCAACTTGGTCGTTGCACCAACGGCTTCAGGTTGGCAGATGTCCTTGAGCGAACATTCACGGCAGCGTTCATCGTTGGACGGGGCAGGCAATACGCCAGACAACAGCATTGCGCGGATGGCGTTCGTCGTGGATTCAACCCGCTGACGCAATTCCGGTGTGATTGCCACTTCGCGACGGCGATGACTACTGGCATGGTAGATGGCACCGGTAGGAACGGGGCGACCGAGCATGTCTTCCAAGCACATCGCCTGGGCGGCGAGCTGGATGTCGTCGTGGATTTTCTGCCGCTTGCGGCCGTGTTTGAACTCTACCGGGTAGATGGAACCGTCCGGGTGGAACTCCACCAGATCCGCTTTGCCAATCAGGCCCAGCCGATCCGACCACAGGGGCAAGGCCCGTTCAACCTTGACGCCGGTATTCTCGGTAACATCGTGACGGCATTGAATGGAGGGTTCGTCATGGCTGTGACCCTTGAAGAACTGGAAGCGCAGGCGCTGAAGTTGTCGATCAAAGAGCGTAGCGAATTGGCCCATCGGCTGATCGTCAGCCTGGACGGCGAACCGGAAGGCACGCCCGAGGAAATCGCCAAAGCCTGGGAGGAGGAAATCGCCCGGCGCGTGGCGGACATGGATGCAGGGCGCACGAAATGGAATTCACTGGAGGACGTCATGGCCGAGCTGCGCGCGCGGATCAAGACTGCGGAGACCGATGCGGATAACACTTAGCGACGAAGCAAAAGCCGACGGCCGGGATGCTGTCGAGTGGTATATCGACGAGGGAGCGTTTCCCGCAGTCAACGCATTTGCCGACGAACTCGAACATACACTGCATCTGCTCCGGCAATTCCCCGAGATGGGCACGCCCAGCCCCGACGACACACGCATGCTGCCGTTGCGGGCGTTTCCGTATTCCTTGGTCTATCGAATCCATACCTCGGTGATCCGTGTCATCGCCATTGCCCACCACAGCCGCCGCCCGGGGTATTGGGCGGGGCGGCGGTAGTGTTTTGGCATTCAGAAGCCCTCGATTTCTTCGGGCATCAACCCATCCAGGTTAGCGAGTTCATAACTGCCATCCGCATTCACCTTCAGGGTGCGGTGTATCTTGGCAGAAGAGTGGTTGCCTGCTTTGCAGTTGTGCTGCCACCAAATGACTTTTAAAACTTCCATGCTGCCTGCCGGGCGTGCAGCGGCTTCGTCGTTCTCGAACAGCTTGGGCAGAATCTGTTTTATCGCTGTTGCATCGGCATCCGAAAAGCCGGTTTTTTCGGCTAGTTGCGGATTCATACTGCCGTAAAAAACGTACACACCTTGATCGACGCGATGCTTCATCCCCATGGTGTCAGAAGCGCGTTTGGTGCCGTCGCCTTCGCCACTCACGCTCTTGGTGATCTGGAGACTGGAAATGTCGATAGGCTCGACGCTGAAAGCGGATTGAACTGTGACAGGGCCACGAATGCCGATGGACACCCCGGTGTCGCCTTCTTCGTCGCTGCCGTCTTCTTTCTTCTTGCCTGATTTTTTATTGCTTTTGAGTGCAAACAATTGGCCGAAGGCGCGCACGTCGAGCCATTTTTTGCAGGCAAGCTCGGCGGTCTTATCTGATCCCAGTTCCTTGCCTAAGCCCACCTCGGCCCGTGCGCGAAGGCTCTTGGCATCGTCTACCTTACGATCATCGGACTGGACGAAGATCATATTGCCGTCGTCTTCCTTCTTGCCGTCGTTGACCCAACGCTCGATCAAGCGATCCCGGATTTTACGCTTGATCGACACATCACTCATTTCACCGAAGTTTGAATAGTCGGTACGCGGGCGGTTGCCGTTCAGCGGGTCGCCATTCGGGTTGGCATTTTTGACGCGCAGAATGACGGCGAAATCGATTTTGTTTTGCAGGGTAGTCATGTTTGTTTCCTCGGTGGTTTTATTCTGTGGGAGTGTCTTCGGTAGCATTGGCATTTCCCGTCTTTGGCGGATTCAGGATTTGCCGTTGGCAGTGATAGCCGAGCAGGAATTCGCCGGAAAGTTTGCTGTCGTCGAGAAAATCGTTGCCGACGAAACTGGCAATAATTTCGTCGAGCAATTTGTCCATTTCGAACATGAAACCAGATCGCTTTGCCCGCAGGCGAGAGATGTAGGGTTTGAGCGCTGGCTCGATGATTCGCCAGGTGCTCGCCGGGCGGTCGGCGAAGCGTTGCATCAGCTTCGCGGCTGTGGTGTCGCGTTTTTCGCCCACAACATACAGAGCTCGGCTTTCGATGTGCTCGGCTATCGCCAGCAGGCGGCCGTAGAGATAATCCCGGCTATGCCGGTCGGTTTCCAGTGACATTTTGTACCCCTTGTTTTTGAAAGCGCCTTTGAATAAGGCGCAGGCGATGCCCAGGTTTTTTTCCCATTCCCAATGATCGAGCGCGACACGATTGCTAGCTCTGCGTACCGTTGATTTGACGAGGTCGCGTGGTAGCGGCTGTCCATCAACTATGCAGGGCAGGAGCCGTTCAACCGTGGCTTTTTTGAGTTTGTCGTCCAGGCGACGGCCAAACGCCGCTTCGGCGATGTCGCGCGGCGCCGGAGCCCCGACAAATTTCAGTTCCTTGCCGAAGTTTTGCGGCCAAGCGTGCACCTTGTGCCATGCTTCGACCCGTTCCAGAAACTCGGAGCCTGTCAGTTCGCGGTAATACGTGATGGCCATTCGTCCCGGCGTTGCCGAATCCAGACCCATGACGACGATGTCATCTGTTGGGCCCAGCTTGGCGCGGTAGCCCGCCATGGCTAGATTCAGTCGCTTGGCAAAGGCTTGCCCGGCATCGGCATCAAGAGATAGCTCTGGCACTAGGGGTTGCTCTTCGATGGCTCCGCCAGCGAGCATCAAGGTCAGCGAGTTGCCGAACGGATCGGGAATGGGTGCGCCTGCGACCGCCCAACTCACGATGACTTGATCGTCGTTTCGGTAGGCTTGGCGCTGGATTAGCCAGCGCAGGGCATTGTGGGCTTTCTGGGTGACTTCGTAGCCCACGCCGCACGCCTGTTGGCCGGTGTCGTCAGTGAAACGACCCCTGAACGTGTAACCGGAACTGTCGTTGGCGCTGATAAGTTTTGCGCCGTCGCCGGAATGGCGAATACGCTTGGGATGGCTCAACGCCAAACTCGCCTGCATCTCACCCGTCACCATGCAAACACCGACGGTTTCCTTGGTGCTGGCATCAAACTTTGCCCAAGCATCCTGCAAGGAAGAATCTTCCCAGACTGCGGTGCAAGGATTATCTGACTCGCGGACATGCCAACGTATGAACGCGTCACCTTGGTCTCGCTCACCTGATTTCGCTGTGAGCACCCGGAATAACTCCGGGGCTTGCGTGTCGCTTGTCCAGCGCGTCAGCAGATTACCGTCCTGCCCAACATGAAGAACCTGTTCTCGCACCAGATCGGCGACAACCCGCCCTTTGCGTATGTAGGCCAATACGGCTTGAGCCTTAGCATGGCTGTAGGGCGAATTGCACCACTCCGTCAGTTGTGCTTCGTACTCCTTATAGAAGGATGGCTTGGCGCCACCTTTCTCCGGGTAATCCGCCGCGCAGTATTGAACCTTGTCACACAGGGGGTGCGGTGGCGGTTTCGTCCCTACACGCCCAGCAGATGGTTCGGTAGCCGGGATGACGGTTTCCACCTTCCCAATTGTTCGGGCAGATTTGAAATTACCCATGGCATCCAGCGTAATTTCTACATGCGCTTGCTGGATTGAATGGCTAACGGGAAGCAGCATGCTGGTGCCGAGTGGTTCTCGGCCTTTGCTCTGCTCATAGGTTTCGTACAGCTTCTGTATCCAGCTCATATCAAACCCCCAGGTCGGTGGCTTCCTGCGCTACATCGCGCAGCTTGTCCTTGCCGAATTTCTTGGGCGCCATCGGCCGGATGAATTTGCGGATCGTGCAATCCTCCGGCCGCTCGAATTGAATGTAGCCATTCACCATAACCGGCTTCCAGAGCCTAGCTTGGAGGCTGTTTTCGCCGGTTTCATCAGGGTAGTCGAATCCGTGGAACATCAAACCGTAGGCCAACTCGCCAGCATCGTCGTAATGGCCGGTTTCCGAGCCGTATGTGCAGGTTTCGACGTAGCCCTGGCAATCTCGCGTACCCAGAAAAATATCCTGCCGCCCACCTAATTCCAGCATTCGTTTGGCGATGGCGTAGTGCTTGCCTTCTACTCGATCTTCTTCGAGTTCGGGGCGATGCAGGTTCCACTCGAAATGCGCGCGTACCTGATATTCGACATCGGACAAAAAGGTGTAGATGGCCAGGGTGTT
>JACRMO010000046.1 GCA_016214925.1 Gammaproteobacteria bacterium | reverse complement strand
TGGCGCGGCTCAAACGTCTACCCATCGACCGACTCAAGATCGACCGGTCCTTCGTGCTCGATTTACCTTTCGACGAGGACGACACCGCCATCGCCCGCGCGGTCATTGCGCTCGGCCGCAGCTTGGGTCTGCGCGTCATCGCCGAGGGTGTGGAAAGCGCCCAGCAGGCGGAATTTCTGCTACAGGAAGGCTGTCATGAGGCACAAGGATACTATTACAGCAAACCGGTCTCGGCCGACGCGGCGGCGGAATTCCTGAGCGGGAAGACAGCGTCATGCAAGATTTCCTGAAAGGTTTTGGCTATGTGCTGGAGGGTTTGCGGCTGATCCGCCTGCCCGGTCTGAGACGCTTCGTGCTGGTGCCGGTGCTGGTGAACACGCTGCTGTTCAGCGCGCTGATGTTCGCGGCCGTCAGTGGTTTCGAGCGCTTGCTCGACTACCTGCTCGGCTTCCTGCCGGACTGGCTGCATTGGCTGCAATATCTGCTCTGGCCATTGTTTGCCGTGAGCGCCCTGCTGATGCTGGTATACAGCTTCACACTCATTGCCAATCTGATCGCGGCACCGTTCAACAGTGTGCTCGCCGAGGCGGTGGAAAAACATCTCACCGGGCAAGCGTTGGAACAGACCGGCGACTGGCGCGCACTGCTTGTGGACATCGTCCCGAGTCTGTGGTCCGAGGTACAGAAGCTCGGCTATTTCGCCGTGCGCGGCCTGCCGCTGCTGCTGTTGTTCGTCATCCCCGGCGTCAATCTGGCCGCACCGGTGCTATGGACGGTGTTCAGTGCTTGGATGCTCGCACTGGAATATGCCGACTATCCGCTCGGCAATCATGGCCTGAAATTTCGCGACCAGCGTCCGCGCCTGCGTGAACGCCGCCTGCTGACGCTGGGCTTCGGCCTGACTGTGCTCGGCCTGATGCTGATCCCGGTGGTGAATTTTATCGCCATGCCCGCGGCGGTCGCCGGCGTCACCGCGCTGTGGGTGCGGGAGTTGCGCTGTACGACGGCGGCGATCTAACCAAAAGCCTTTCGCACACCAAAGACCGCAAAGAACACGAAGAAATAATTATTTAATAAAATTTGCGCTCTTTGCGCGCTTTGGTGTGAACAGGTTACTTGCTGCTCAACCGAAGATATTCACGTAGACGCGCGACACCTTCCTGCAACTGTTCCAGCGACGTTGTATAGGCGAAGCGCATATGTTCGTTCGCGCGATACACGCCGAAGTCGATGCCCGGCGTAATCGCCACGCCGGCCTGTTCCAACACATCGCAACAGAAGGCGAAGCTGTCATCGGTGAAGCGCCGGCAACCGGCATACAGATAGAACGCGCCCTGCGGCACCACCGGGATATCGAAACCGAGTTCGCGCAACGCCGGCAGCAGATAATCGCGACGTTCGGCGAAAATGCGCCGGCGTTCTTCGAAGACGGCCTGCGCCTCCGGCGTGAAGGCGGCCAGCGCGGCGTGTTGCGCCAGCGTGGGCGCGGCCAGAAACAGGTTCTGCGCCAGCTTATCCAGCGCCGCGACATGACTGTGCGGCGCCACCAGCCAACCGAGTCGCCAGCCGGTCATACCGTAGTATTTTGAAAAGCTGTTGATGACGAAGATATCGTCGGCAATGCCCAGTGCCGTGTGTGCCCCCGTATCGGACGTGGGACCGTAGGTGAGGCCGTGATAAATCTCGTCGACAATCAGCGCCGCGCCGCGTTCGCGCGCCAGCGCATGCAATTCGACGAGTTGTTCGCGCGTCAGCAAGGTGCCGGACGGATTGGCCGGTGAGGCGACCAACAGGGCGGCGGTGCGTTCCGTCCAATAGGTGCGCGCGAGTTCCGCGGTGAGTTGATAACCGTGCGCCGCATCCGTCGGCACACCTACCGCCCGGCCTTCCAGCAAACGTACGAAGCTGCGGTTGCAGGGATAACCCGGATCGCTCAGCAGCACTTCGCGGCCCGGATCCACCAGCGCGGCGAGCACCAGCTGCAGCGCCCCCGACGCGCCCGGCGTCACAACGATGCGCGCCGGATCGACGCTGACGCCATCGCGTGTGTGGTAATGCGCGGCGATGACCTCGCGCAATGCCTGCAAACCCACCGCTGGCGTGTAATGCGTCTGTCCCGCCGCCAGGGCCGCCTGTCCGGCGGCGATGATCGGCGCTGCGGTGGTGAAATCCGGCTCGCCGATTTCCATGTGGACGATGCTGCGACCCGTCGCTTCAAGTTCACGCGCCCGCGCCAGCAGGGCCATCACATGAAACGGTTGGATATCCGCCATGCGGGCAGCGATGGGAGGTGTGATCCGCTCAGTCATGATTCAGAGCAACGCCGCTCATCGCGCATGCACGCGCTTGAGCAGATCGATATCCACATAGCATGCACCCCCGGCATCGCCGGCCAGTACATGGAAGGGTGCGTCGGGTTCGCCAAGCTGATCGAGCAGCAGCGCGGCACCGCTGAAATCATGTCCTTGCGTGAAGTCACTGACCGTCACCAGCGTTTTCAAACCGGCGGCACGCGCGGCGATCAGACCGTTCTCCGAATCCTCGAAGGCGAGACACGCCTCCGGCCCCAGACCCAGCTGTTCCATGGCGTAGTAATAAACATCGGGCGCGGGTTTTTTCTTCGGCACGCTGCTGCCGGCGGCGATTACCTCGAACCAGGCCTCGCCCTCGGGTGCCAGGCTGGCGTTGAGCAGCGCCGTGACATTGTCCGGTGTGGTGGTCGTGGCAATCGCCAAGCGCAATCCCGCACCGCGGGCCTGTTCGAGCAGGCGACGCACGCCCGGGCGTAGCGGCACACCGCCCGAGGCGACGGTCTCGGTGTAGATGCGTGTCTTGGCTTGATGCAGTCCGGCGATAAGCTCATCGAGATTGGCGGGGCGCACGTAATCCGGTCGATACGTGTCCAGGTAATACCGCATGCGTTCCTTGCCGCCGGTGACGGCCAGCAACGCACGGTATAAATCCACCGACCATACCCAGTCCAGGCCGGCCGCGGCGAAGGCGTGGTTGAAGGACACGCGATGGACCTCCTCGGTCTCCGCCAGTGTGCCATCGACATCGAACAGTAAGGCGCGTA
>JACRMO010000245.1 GCA_016214925.1 Gammaproteobacteria bacterium | reverse complement strand
ATGCCGTCCTGCGATCCGGCAACCGCGAGTGAAAATCGTTCTTCGCTCGCCTTGGTGCGAGCCTGCAACCGCGCACTCATACGGAAAGACACCGCCGCCCAGACCGCCAGGATCGTGAGCAGGGCGGCAACCGAAACGAGCGCATAAATGAAGTGCTGGCTGTCCTCAAGATGCTTGGCTGCACGCATGGCACGCAACGCCTCATCGAGATGCGCGGCCGGTTCGTACAGCTGCACCCCAAAACGCGCTTGCCCATAGTCGCCAATCAGCGACTGGGCCAAATCGGAAACCAGCCACTCGAGAAAACGTTCAGCGAGCACCCGGTTAACCCCGGGAAATTTGACCGGATTGACGACCACGTAGGAATAGTAATTGCGCAGGGCCTTATGGTCCCTGACCAACGGGACGACAGTATCGCCGAGCTTGGCGCGCAACGAAAAATAAGTGCCCATGTCCGCGAAGGTATAAGCGCCGGATGCCGCCGCTGCGAGAAGTGTCGCGTGGGAGCTGGAACCGGTCGATTCGTAGCCAACCCAATCGGGCGTGATCTCCGCGGCCACCCACAATTCCTGCAGCTTGCGGAAGGTGCCGGAGTTCTCACCCTGAACGACGAAGTCCGGCTCGGCGTCGGCGATCTTGTGCAGTATCCGCACAATGTCAGTCTCAGTCGCCAACGCCAAAGGGTCCGACGGAGGACCGAAAAAGGCGAAACCATTGCTCATGATGAGCGTGCGGCTCAGACCATAGCCTTCGGCGACAAACAGGGTTTCACTGGCAGGGTGATGTGTGATAACCGCATCCACTGCACCGTTGCGCGCGACCTGCAGCGCGTTGATTGCCCCGGTGATGGTCAGAGTGACGTTGACATCGGGATTGGACTTGCGGAATTCCTGGACGAGATAGCTAACTAGTCCGGATTCTTCGGCAGTCGTCGCCACTGCGATGCGCAGCATCTGTTCCGCGGCCGAGGGGGCGGAGGCCAATAGAAACAACAGCGCTAACACGCATCGGTACATGCCCTCCTCCCGAGAACCTTTCGAATTGTGATTGCGACCCCAGAAACCGGGGTCTATCGCTATTATCGGTTTAACCTATGGCTGACTTGAGCCCAACATTGGTAGGCGGGGCGGGCATGTCGAAGCCATGGGATCGCCGTCCAATGGCATTCCACAACATGTTGTTTTCAAAGAATTAGATTTCGGCCAGGCGGCTGACAACAGCGGACTGCCACAGTCGGGCAAAACCCACGGCTTCCGTCACGGATTTTCTGGGGAGTCCATACTTTCGAGCGTATGGACAATCTTGCGTTTGAAGCTATCCAGCTCTTGACGAAATTGCAGCATATTATTCTGGAAGGAGTCGTAGTCCGGTTCCGGCGCAGACCCGGTTGCCTTGATTTTCTGACAGACTTCCCGCGCACTGTCGTGCATGGCCTTGTGCAGCTCCCCGATTCTCAGGAAGGCCGGCAATTTTCCAACATAGGCATCGCCCATGCCATAGAACCAAACACCAAAGGCGCAGTGATGGCATGCATCCTTGGCCATGACAGAGTCAGGCAACGGCAAATGGCACAACAGCCTGCGCACCAAATCGTCGTACCATTTGGTGTGGTTCAACAAGGCCTCATCGACGATGCTTAATATTTTCTCAAATTCCTTGGACGAGACACTCTGCAAGACTCTTCTCCTTTGGCGGCACAGCACGAATCCGAGGCCGGGGGAAATTCTTCATAATACTTAGCGTCCATCCCTCTCTGACCTGAATACATGAAGAACATACACGGCGTCAGCGAACATGGCGATGAGCTTCAGGCCATCGGCAACGCCGGATCGACATAATCCCAAGCCTGACCACTGGCGCTGAACACGACCTTCTGCGGCTTGAACAACGCCGGTTCATCAAGGCTGGCAGCGGTAATCATCAGGACATCCGGATAGCCCGTCGACTTACCCAGCACCGGACTGCCACAATGCGGGCAGAACCCACGGCTGATGGTCGCGCCATCGTCGGCGGTCTGGGCATAGAACTTCACCTCGCCTTCGACGGACACCGAATTCTTGGGTACGACGAACAGAGATGCATGCCCCGTGCCGCTCGCGCGCTGACATTGGTGGCATTGGCAGTGGAATGAAAAAGCTGGTTCGGTCGTAATGCTGTAACGCACCGCGCCGCAGGCGCAACTGCCGGTCAATGGGGGCATATCGAACTCCTTGCGACAATCGATGCAGGCAAACCTCGGCCAATTCCTGCTGTTCTTCAATACGTAATTGCGGAAACCGCTTCAGCCCGGTTTCGACCGAGAGCATACCTGGGGTGAAAGCAGGTTTCAGAATACCGCTATAGCCGAGATCGGCCAATACCGGTCGGTCGTGACAAAGAAAGGGGTGGAATTACGGAAGGCTCTTCTCAAAGGCGGCAGGGGATTCCTTCCCCTGCCGCCTCAAAGGACCGAAGCACTCGAATCAGCAACGTCGGCGCTTGCGGCTCATGCCGGTCAGACCCAACAGACCGCTACCGAACAACCATGCAGCAGCGGGAACGGGAACGGCGGCGGGAGCGGGCGCGCCAATGTCGCCAGCGTGAACTGCCATAGCACGAAGAGCACCTGCTTTGTTGTTGATATACTGATTGCCGCCGCCGAAGTTGAATTCCCAGGCGTAACCGGTATAAGTGGCGTTCGTTGTGGAAGACCAATATTGGTCATTCGTGAGGTTGCTAAACAGGCTGTAGTTGGCGTTGTGGACATCTACGATACTGTAGGAAGTGCTCACGCCGCCGAGTTCGTTATAAAACAAATGCCCCATCTCGCTGCCAGTGCAATTCCAGCCACCAGATCCAAAGGAGTACTGGTTTGCGCAGGTTGCGTCCGGTTGTAGCGTAGTCGGCAAGCGCCAATCGCTAAACCCACCATAAACAAGCTGATCAGCCCAGGCCATCGCATAAGACCAGGTCATCAGCCCGTCAGCGAAGTCTTGTTGGTCGTAACCGCTCGTCAGTGCGTAGTTGGCATCCGCCAACCAGGTGATGTTCAGATCGGTGTCGTAGATCAGGCCCGCGCCGCGATCGATCAGGGCGCCAAAGGAAAGGCCTGGCATGGCCAGCGTCGCGCACAACGACACGGCCGCAACGAGTTTGCGTTGTTGGGTATACACGGAAGACTCCTATACGTTCTTGGTTATTGAAATCGGAGCCAGAGACTGAGGGGTACCATAAGACCCACACTTCCCCTGACGGGCCACCTATCCTTGATCACCGAGTACTGACCCTATCCCAGGAGGCCGGCGAGGCTTATTTAGCTGTAATTATGCTGTTTGCGCACCATAGCTCACAAGCGCATGAATGAACCGTCGGGGCGTAAGCCGATGCCTACAAATCAGCACGGGCTGACCGGCTCATGACTGGATGCTGCAGTTAAGAAAGCAAATCCGTGCCGGATTTGTGTATGAGCGCCGCCGCGCGCCTGGCCACGAACTCGAGTTCTCCCTGATGCCAGCGCTCACCGAAGGCTACGGTGGCACTCGCGAATGCTTGCTGACACCCGGTCCTGATGCGGTCGTGGAGCTCGACGATGATGGCGTCGACGCGGTCGATCCAGGCGGATGGATCTTCGAGCACATCCCGTTCCGCGCCCTCGATATCCATCTTCAGTACGTCGATGTGTTCAAGCGCGAAATCCTGCATGAGCCGGTCGAGCGTGAAGCCATGCACCTTCTGGCACCAGGTGCCTGCCGCATTGTCATCGGCCTGCCGCGTCACATACCCCCAATGACCGGCACCCGGGTCGAACAGGTCGATGTCTATGTTCGCGCTCCAAATCGCGCCTTGTACGGGAGTCACGTTGGGATAGGGCGCAACGTTCTTTACGAGCATCGCGTAATTGAACGGTTCCGGCTCGATGGCGATGATCCGCGCATCGGGATACTGGTTGGCGAAGAAGATCGATGTCAGGCCGACGTTGGCGCCGGCATCGATAATGACCCGCGGCGGTCGGCGGACATCGAATGCGTATTCCCGCTCGGCAAAAACTTGCCGATACGTGAGGACGTCAGAGGAGGGAATGCGCACGAAGAATTCATGCTTGAGACCCGGGCGGCGCACCCGGAACATCACCGGCTGGTGCCGGAGCTTGGCCGTTGCGGCGCTGACCAATCCGCGCACGCCGAGAAGGCGTAGATATTCCGCTGCGAAACTGCCCATGCTGCACACCCCGTTCAAGGGAACACATAGTCGTAACGGGAATTCTAGCTCAACCGATGTGACACGCGCGTGACTCTATTGGGAGCCGCGTAGCGAATGTCGGCACAACAGGACGAAGACCGACCATGAATTATCCAGCGTTTCCTTAAGTTGGCTACAACAACGCCTGTGGAAAACCCCATCGGCTCACCCCATCGTTCCCACCAAATACCCCAAAACCACCGCCGCAAACACCGCAATCACTGCCGACGCAACCACCGCACTGTACCGCCGCCGCAGCCGTTCCACGCGCAGACTCAGGGCGTTGAAATCGGTGCGCATCAACTCAGCCGCGGCGTGCCGCGCCGCTTGACGGGCGGGACGTTGCGCGGCCTCGGTCGCAGTTGTGCGTGCGATATGCGTCACTTGTGTACGTTGCAGCGGGCCGAGGCCGCTGTTCTCGATGCGTTCGTTCAGTGTCTTCTGCAATACATCCATGCGTCGCTTCAGGCGCAGCTCCAGAATTTCCAGCAGGCGCGACACGCGTTGTTCCAATCAGCGCTCCTGAAATTTGTTCTGCTCCTGGCGTACGCCATCCAACGCGTGTCGCCATCCGCTTTCGTGATGTTCGATCTGTGCGCGCACTTGATCTTCCAGCAACTCGCCGATGACTTGCTCCACGGCCAAGCGCGATTCCGCTTTCACCAACTCGGTCAGGTGTGTGCGCAGTGTATTCATCTCCGTGGCGACCGCCGCGGCCACGTAGCGCGCAAGATCGTCCGGCATCGGAGCTGACACTACTTCCTTGGAAGTGACCGGCGCAGATTCGGGATGCGTGGGCACGAGCGTGGGCTTGCGAACCAAGCGCGCCGTAACTGGCGGTGCAACGGTTCCGCCCAACTTGGCGAGCAGCGCATCGACATCCTGCGGCGCGAAGGGTTTGCTGAGCACGCCGACCACGCCACGGCGTTGCGGCGGTGGTGAATCCGAGACGTAGTCGCGGCCGGTGTACATGACGATGGGGATGTTGGCCGTGACCGGGTTGGCCGCCAGGCGTTCGATGGCCTCTTGCCCATCCATGCCGGGCAGCATGTCGTCCATGAACACCACGTCGGGGCGGACTTCGCGCAGGTAGGCCAAAGCCTCCTCGGCGGAGTCGACCCCTTCGACATGGATATGCTGACGTTCCAACAACCGTTGCAGGATGTACCGTGCGGAACGCGAGTCGTCGACCACGAGCGCGGTTTGAATGCTCATTGGAATTTCCTCCCAGGACCTTACGCCGGTATTGTTATCGTGCGGGTGCGGCGGCCCATTTCATATTTTGCTTATGTGTCCTTTATACGTCCGCCCCCGGCGCCTGTCTAGACACGCTTATTAACCCGCCCTGCTACCTGCGTCTAACCCTAGGTAAGAACTTGCAGAATCGAAATCCGTCGTCCATATTCGATCAGAGGAGAAATTCCTTTGTGGATGCCTACAGCTAACCCAGCGTTCTCCACCCAACAACAATGAGCCCGGGGTCGCGTCGTAGATGACCGCTTCACCATGCATGCGTCACCCCAAGCCCGGCCGTATCCTCGTCGCATTGGCCTTGCTCTGTCACCTGCTGCTGGCTGCACCAGTTGCATGGGCCCTCGAAGCGAGTGAACCCGAATTGCGCGCGGCGGTGGTGGTGGGCATTCTGCGCTTCACCTCCTGGCCCGGCACACCCAGCGAGGGCATCCGCCTCTGTACCCTGGGCGCCCCCGGCAGCGAGCCCGTGCTGCTCAGCCTGGCCAACCCCTATTTCCTGTTGTGGTGGGCCACCGTGGGCCTGGGGCTCATCACCATGACCATGCAGATGGGCCTGGGCGCCCTGGGGCTCCTGGTCTTT
>JACRMO010000259.1 GCA_016214925.1 Gammaproteobacteria bacterium | reverse complement strand
CCGGAGAGCAGCGACATCTTGGGCATGCCGTCGTCAGTGACGGCCAGCACTTCGCTGACCCAGTTGCGGGAATAGCCGAGGGGCGTATTCCACTCAGCGCGGCAGGACACTTCGCACGCCTTGCAATTCACACAGCGCTCGGTGTCGACGAGCATCACATACTTTTTTGGCATGGCGCGCGCTCCATTGGTATTGGCAATATATAAGCTGTCTCTAATTCCCTTAATTAGAGGTATAGCAGCCGTTCCCGGTACAACAACTGCGGCAACTGACTTGCGTCAAAGTATTAGGGGGTTAGTGACTAAGTGGCTGTCTTGCGCGCCGGTCATGTCCAACCCATGTCCATCCTAAGACGCGTGCAACTGTGGCTGACTTGAGTATCGATAACATTGACCTTAATCAACATCATCAACAGTAGTGCCGCACACATCGAGCGCATGACGAACGAAGCGCAGCAACGGCAAGTACAAAGGATGCTGTCTATCGGATTGCGCGAGGCACTCGATCGGGCCGTCGACCCAATGCAGCATCCGCACAGTATCGATCAGCACTGTGCGCCGCGTCTCGGCCGCGCGATCCTCGGCGGATACACGGGCAAGACACCTGAACAGATAAGCCAGGAATTCCAGTTGCACAGAGAGCTGATCGGGCGGCACCGTGCCGGCGCCCTGCTTCAAGGTGATACCGCAGCTGCGGTAGCGCTCGGCCAGCTGCCGGTACAACTCGAGTTGAGTGGTTTGGGTCTGGCGGTCATGCAGATGTTGCAAGAGATGCACCGGCGGCCGTTCCCGGTTGAATTCGAAGAGGGCGACATAATCGGCCTCTATATCTTCCAACCGAGGCGTGGCGCTGAGATAGCCCGCAAGACCTGCGACCAACTCCGCGTAAGCAGGGTGCAGCTGCCCCTCCGGATCCATCTGACTCACCGCGCCCTCGACGACACCCAGGAAATCACCTGAGCGCCACGCATCGACCAGCGCCGCGGAAGGATAAGCGACCGCCAACGACAATGCGTCCAGCAAAGTGGCGCAGCCGGTATACGTTGCAGTGTTGATAAGAGGCGATCCCTGAAGATTCTAATTTTGTATTAGGTTTGTATTAGGCACACGCACCGCCGCCCCTTCCCCGCTGGCGCGGCGTATTATCTTTCTTGGTGGCCCGGCCACCGGCGAACCTTTCAACCCTGGCTCTCAAGCTTGGTTCGCCAGCGGCAGACCTTGCCTCCGGTGGCACTGTACACCCATCCCGGAGACATGCGGGTATGAATCCCCGCGACATCCAGCCATAGCGGCTGGAAATCCGTGATCGCCCAATATCCCGATAAGTGGCGCGATCCGATGCTTGATTATAGTGGACTCCAACCAAGCGACAAACGCAATGACCTGCATCAAACCGGATACTGTTCATCGTGCGCGTGCTAAACCCGCGCCACCCGCAACCGCAGGAAATGCGTCGCGCAGGAGATGCACGGATCGTAATTGCGGATCACAGTCTCGCCGCGCAAGCGCAACTCCGCCTCGGGGCGGTCCAGGCCGAAGCGCGTCAGCGAGATGCGCAGGTCTTCTTCCATGCGCGCCTGGTTCTGGCTGGTAGGTGGAACGATGCGCGCTTCGACGACGTTGCCCTGAGCATCGGTGACGTAGCGGTGCCAGAGGATGCCGCGCGGCGCCTCGCTGCAACCGAAGCCGATGCCGGCGCGCGGCGTAGATGCCACCGCCGGCGTCCCAGTCGGCGTCCCAATCGGCGTCCCGGGCACGCGATACTCGCCGAGCAGGCGTGCCGCCTCGTCGACGGCCAGCCACACCTCGGCGGCGCGCGCGACGATGCTGTGGAACATGTTGCGGCTGGGAAAGTGGATGCCGAGTCCGCCGAGCAGGCCGCGTAGCGCGGCCGGCAGTTGTGTGTAATTGAGATTGATGCGCGCCAGCGGCCCGACCAGATACGGTTTGCCGTCGAGGTGCGCGTGCAAGGCCGTCGAATGCGGTACATGGGATTCCTGGAAATGCCGTTCGTAATCCTCGATGGCGAGATCGTGGCCGGCGCTGCTCACCAACCGGCCACGGGTAATCGCATATTCGTCGGGATGGCGCATGGCCACGCTGACGAAATCCTGCTCGTCATCCGGCAGCGGCAATTTTGCGGTCCAACGCACCAGCGCCTCGGCATCGGCGCGCGCCGCATTCAATCGCGCACGCATGTCGGCGACAGCCGAAAGCGACGGCGCATGATGGAAGCCACCCACGCGCACACCCACCGGATGCACGGAGCGCGCGCCGAACAAGGCGATCAGATCGTTGCCGAGTGCTTGCAGACGCAGACCACGGCGCACCGCTTCGGCATCCTTCTGCGCGAGCTCGACCACGCTGGTGCAACCGAAGAAATCCGGCGCGGCCAGCAGATGGATATGCAGCGCATGGCTTTGCAGCCATTCGCCGCAGTAGAACACCCGGCGCATGGCCTCCGCCCAAGGAGTCACCTCAGTACCATAGATGGACTCGAAGGCCTGTACCGCGCTGATCTGGTAGGCGACCGGACAAATGCCACAGATGCGCGCGGTCATGTCGATGACGTCCTGCGCGTGGCGACCGATGAGAAACTGTTCGTACAAGCGTGGCGGTTCGTAGATCTCCAGGCGCAGCGCGTCGATCTGTCCGGCGCGGATACTGAGATCCAACGCACCTTCGCCTTCGACGCGCGCAAGCACCGGGATGCGGATATCGATGCGGCGTTGCTCGCTCATGGCGTCTTCTCCCAGCGCTGCGCGGCATCGAGAAACACCGGCATCTGGTTGGTGGTGCCGAGGAACTGCTGGGCGATCTCATGCCCCACCAGACCGAGTCCGCGCAGACGCGCGCCCAGCGCTTCCGTGTTCGGTGTCTCGGCCGGACCATAGCACGCATAACAGGCGCGACCGAAACGCGGACACAACGCGCCGCAGCCGGTGCGCGTGACCGGCCCCATGCACGGCTTGCCTTCGCTCACCATGACGCATACCGCCAGCTGGCGTTTGCACTCCATGCACACCTTATCGCGCTCATCGATGGGCACGACGCCGTTGAGCAGCGAACCGACCGCCGCGAGGATCTGCCGACTATTGACCGGACAACCCCACAGTTCGAAATCGACGGGCACCAGTGCGCGGATCGGCTGCACCTTGTCGAGACTGGAGATATATTCGGGGCTGGCGTACACCGCCGCGGTCCAAGCCTTGGCATCGGCAAGGTTGCGCAGCGCTTGCAGGCCGCCGGCGGTGGCGCAGGCGCCGATGGTAATCAGCAACCGTGAGCGTTCGCGGATACGGCGGATACGTTCCTCGTCGGCGGGCGTGGAGATACTGCCCTCGATGAAGGCGATGTCCACCGCCTCGTCTTCGCCGAGGATGCCCGCCTCGGCGAAATGCCGGATGTCGATCTGCGCGGTCAACGTCAACAGATCTTCGCCCAGATCCAGAAACGCCAGCTGACAGCCGTCGCAGGAGCTGAATTTGTGTACCGCGATTCTAGGTTTTTCCATGATGCCCCTCGAAAAACCGATTCACACCGAAGACCGCAAAATACGCAAAGATTTTTATTTGACACCCTTTGCGAGCTTTGCGGTCTTCGGTGTGCAATCCGTCTTCAATACCCCTTCACACCCAACCGCGCGCGGATCTGTGGGTAGTTGAACACTGGCCCATCTTTGCACAGGAACTGCGCGCCGAACTGGCAATGGCCGCAATGGCCGACAGCGCATTGCATGTTCCGCTCCAACGACATCCAGATGTGTTCGTCGGCGACACCGGATGCGCTGAGTTTGCGCACGCTCGCGAGCATCATCGGTTCCGGGCCGCAGACCATGACGCGCGCGTCGCGGACGTCGAACGCGAGCTGATCGACCAGCTCGGTCACCAGACCGACATGCCAGCTCCAGCCGGTGCCGGCCACGTCGGCGGCGAGCAGCACCTGGACATCGGGCAGCTTGGCCCAGCGCGCATAGCGTTCGCGCCAGATCATGTCGTCCATGTGCCTGACGCCTTGCAGGAGAGCCACACGGCCGAACTCGCCGCGGCGCTGCGCTACATAATTGATCACCGACACCAGCGGTGCGCAGCCCAGTCCGCCGGTGACCAGCACCAGATCCTGTCCGCGCGTCTCAAGTAATGGCCAGCCGCGGCCGAACGGTCCGCGCAGGCCAATGCGGTCGCCGGGCTTGAGGGCGGCGAAACCGCGCGTCACGCGGCCGACGACACGGATGGTATGGCCGAGCTCGTCACCGTCCTCGGGGTCGGAGACGATCGAGATGGGTATCTCGCCGACACCGTAGAGATAGAGCATATTGAATTGCCCCGGCTCGAAGCGGTAGGCCGCGTGTTGCGCGGGATCGCACAGCCGCAGGCCCAGCGAAAACACCGAGGGCGATTCCTGGGTACGACGCACGATCTCGGCTTCCATGGGGACATGCGGGGCGGGAACATGCAGCGCGTTCATGGCGTGTCCGCCGCGAGCGCGGCAACCTCTTCGGTGATGTCGATGCCGACCGGGCACCAGCTGATGCAACGCCCACAACCGACACAGCCGCTGCGGCCGTATTGATCGTGCCAAGCGCCGAGTTTGTGCGTCAACCACTGGCGGTAGCGCAGCCGCGTGTCGGCGCGCAGCGTGATGCCGTGGATATAACTGTGGCCCTGGGTGAAGCAGGAATCCCACTCGCGATAATGCGTGCTGTCGCTGCCATCAATGGCCGGTGATTCATGATCGCTGTGGCAGAAACATGTCGGGCATACCGAAGTGCAGTTGCCGCAGGACAGACAGCGCGCGGCAACATCCGCCCAGCGTGGGTGTTCCAAACGCGTGTCGAGCAGCGGGCGCAGATCGCGTGACGGCAGCATGCGTGTTTGTGCCTCGCGTGCCTGCTGTCGCTGATCCGCGACGACAGTCTGTTGTGCCAACGTGACAGGCGCCAAGCCGAGTTGCGCGATCAGACTCGCACCGCGCTCGCTGGCACTACGCACAATAAAGCCATCGTCCACTTCATCGAGAACCAGGTCGCAGCCGCCATTAGCCTCGGGGACGTCAGGACCGTCACCAGTGGATACACAGAAACAGGTCGCCGCCGGATGGGTGCAATTGACCGCGACCAGGAACAACCCGTCGCGGCGCGCCGCATATTGCGCATCCTGAAACTGTCCCTGCAGGAAATGCGCATCCTGCAGGTGCAACGCGGCAAGATCGCAGGCACGCACGCCGATCACCGCCAGCGCTTGCGCCTCGGGTAACACGGCTCTGAAACTCAGCGCGCCACGCGCATCGCGCTCGACACACCACAGGGTTTCGCGCGGCGCGAACAGAAACGGCTTGAGTGCCTGCGGGCCATTGGCCCAGGCGAATTGACGTGGATTGTTCGAATGTTCGAGCCGGTAGCGACCCGGTGCTTGGCTATCCCGCCAACCGCTCGGCAAGGCCTGTGCATTCGGCAGATCGCGGTATTGAATGGCGCCGTCCAGCACCTGCGGACCGACGCAGCGATAGCCGCTGTTGCGTAAAGCCTCAAGCAAGCGACCGAAGTATTCGCGGGCGAGATAACCGTGTGTAGTCATGGTGAGACCACGGTAACGTCCACCGGAGACGATTGCAAACCACGCCAGCGGGCGCAGTCCGACGTGATTATTGCGTAGCGTGGCCAAACCTACGCCGCCCGATCAGCCACGCCACCCATACACCGGCACCGATCAACGCGAAGGGATGATGGGAACCGAACAGCAGATGCAACAGCCCGGCCGCGAAGTCCGCGCCCTCCTCGACCAAAGTATGCGCGCCCGCGACCGGGGCCACTAAGGCCAACAGCGCCAGTGCTGCCAGTTTGTTGATGATTCGCATGTGCTCACTCCTGTTGCTTGCAGATTTTATCTGACCGCACGATAGTCCATTGCAATGGCCGCGCCAATACTCACTTCACCTTGACCTTCACCAGTTCCTCGCCATCCGGATCGGTCACATGCACCGCGCAGGCGATGCAGGGATCGAAGCTGTGAATGGTACGCAGGATTTCGATCGGTTGTTTGGGATCGTGCAACAGATGCCCGGCGAGTGCCGCCTCGTAGGCACCATCCTGACCCTGCACGTCGCGCGGTCCGGCGTTCCAGGTGCTCGGCACGACCGCTTGGTAATTGTCGATCTTACCGTCCTTGATGACGATCCAGTGTGCCAACGCGCCGCGCGGTGCTTCCATGAAACCGACACCCTTGGCGGTCTTCGGCCACGTGGACGGATCCCATTTGGTTTCGTTGAAGGTACGTACATCGCCGGCCTTGATGTTGGTCATGAGATTGTTGTACCAGGTGTCCATGGCGTCGACGATGATCTTGGTTTCCAGCGTGCGCGCGGCGGTACGGCCGAGCGTGGAGTACAGCGCCTGCACCGGTAAGTCGAGTGTGCGCAGCGTGGAATCCACCAGCTCCTTGGCCTGCGGATTGCCTGTCGCGTACATCATCAGCACGCGCGCCAGCGGTCCGACCTCGACAGCCTTGCCGCGCCAGCGCGGCGATTTCAACCAGGAATAACTGGCCGCCGTATCGAGATGTTCGTAAGGCGGTTGCGGGCCGGTGTAATCGAACTCGGTCTCGCCCTTGTACGGATGCAGACCGGCTTCCTTGCCGTCCTGGTATTTGTACCAGGAGTGCGCGACGTATTCCTGAATCTGATCTTCGGCGTTCAGATCCACTTCGTGAATGGTCGACAGATCGCGGTTGAGGATGACGCCAGCCGGCACCAGATAGGTGCTCGGATCGTCCAGACCCTGGGCGGGGAAATCGCCGTAGGTCATGAAATTCCCCAGTCCCTCGCCCTGCGTGCCCCAGTCCTTGTAGAACGACGCGATGGCGAGCGTATCCGGCACATAGACCTGATCGACGAAGGCACGCATCTCGTCGATGATCTCCTTGACGCGCTGCAGACCGGTCATATTCACCGCCGTCGCGCCCGTGCCGCCGCGATACTGTGGTCCCTTGCCCTGTCCCTGGTGTTCCGAATGCACGCTGATCGCGGCGGGGGTGCCGCCGACTACGAAGTTCGGGTGCGGATTCTTGCCGCCGAAGATGGTGTGCAAGCGTGCAACATCACGCTGCCACGTCAGCGCCTCAAGGTAATGCGCCACCGCCATCAGGTTCGCTTCGGCTGGCAGTTTATACGCCGGGTGTCCCCAGTAGCCGTTGCTGAAGATGCCGAGCTGCCCGCCTTCGACAAAATTCTTCAACTTCTTCTGCACGTCGGAGAAATAGCCCGGCGAGGATTTCGGGTACGAGCTGATCGACTGCGCCAGCGCCGAAGTCGCCTTTGGATCGGCGCTGAGCGCGGACACCACATCCACCCAGTCGAGTGCATGCAGGTGATAGAAATGCATCACATGATCGTGCACATACTGCGCGCCGATCATGAGATTGCGGATCAACTGGGCATTCGCCGGGATTTCGTATTGCAAGGCGTTCTCCACCGCGCGCACCGAGGCGATGCCGTGCACCAGCGTACACACGCCGCAGATGCGCTGCGCGAAGGCCCAGGCGTCGCGCGGATCGCGACCGCGCAGAATGATCTCGATACCACGCACCATGGTGCCGGAGCTGGAGGCCTGGGTGATGCGACCCTCGGCATCGGTCTCCGCCTCGATGCGTAGATGCCCTTCGATACGGGTGATGGGATCGACGACAACGCGTTGTGTGCTCATAGCCCCTGTCCTTATCGGTTCTGCTGCTGTTCTAGAATTTTGTATTGGGCATCGGCCTCGCGGTTGACGGTGCCCTGACCGGCGGCGATAGTCGCGCAGGTGCGCGCCATGCGTGCATCCATGGCGGCATCCCAAGCCGGATTGGCGCTGTCACTGGTGGGCTCGACACACGCCATCGCCGCCTTGGCGACAAAGTGTCCGGCCTGGGCTGCCCACTCGGTATCTTGACCGCATTGGGCATAACTCTCCACGCTGGCGGATTTGGCCGCCTGATACAGGGCCGCCAACTCGATATCGGTGATATCGGGACGCCTAGCGGCGCTCACCGCACCGGCGACACGCACGTCGTCGCACAGCGTGAGCACATGGTCAGTGAAACTGGCAGCGAGTTGCCGTTGCTGGGCGATAGACAGCCTGCCCAGTGCAGTCTTGAAATCGGTATCGTTGTCGATCGCCATACGTATTCCCTCCCCGTCTCAGGATTTGGCTGATGGCGTTTCCACCAGGTGTTCGGCAATCATTTCGGTAAGCCCGACCACGGGAATATCCATCTGGTTGTGTTCCAAGCCTTCTTCCAGCGTGATGCGGCAATTGGCGCAAGCGGTGACCAAGGTTTTGGCGCCGGTGTTTTCCAATTGCCGCTTCTTGATCTTGAAGGCTTCCAGACGCAACTGCTCAGCCTCTTCATTGGCGCTGACACCGCCACCACCGCCGCAGCACCAGTTGTACTTGCCGGGATCTTCCATTTCGACGAAATCCTTCACCACCATCTTCATCAGATTGCGCGGCTGCTCGATGACACCGCCGCGGCGCACCAACTGGCAGGGATCATGGAAGGTCATCTTGGCCGTTTCGAAACCCTCGGTCTTGAGTAGTCCTTGCGCGCGGAACTCATCCAGCACTTCCAGGATATGCAGCACCTTGAAGGTAAACGGCCGGCCGATCAGATTGGCACCGTCCCAGCGCAGTGCCGTGTAGGCATGGCCACACTCGGGACTGATGACGGTCTTGACCTTGAGCCGTTCCGCACCATCGACGATGCGCTTGACGATGACTTTGGCCAGATCGGATACGCCGATCTGAATACCGGCATTGGTGGCCTCGAAGGCGGTGGAACACAGCGTCCAGGTCTTGCCGGCCTGTTTCATGATCTTGGCGATCGCGCTGAGGTATTCCGGAAAGTTCATGATCTCCATGGACGATAGCATCACCAGGTATTCGGCGCCTTCCTTGTCCAGCGGAATCTCGATACCGGTCTCGTCCTGCACATGCCTCATCTGCGCCTGCACCGCCGGCAGGCGCACACCCATCGGACTGCCGATCTCTATCGTGCGCGTGACCGCGCCGATCAGACCTTCCGGGGCGTGTCCGGACACCGCCATGCCTTCACGGAACTTGCGCACCATGTAGACAATGTCGTTGCCGACCGGGCAGACCAGCGAACAACGCGCACACAAGGTGCAGCTGTTGTAGACCAGCTCTTTCCACTCTTCGAGTTCATCATCGGTGACGGGCTTGGACAAACCCACCATCTTCGCCAGACGACCGAGCAGCGTATATTCCTGCTCGTAGATGCGTCGCAACGGCTCCAGCTTGTGGATGGCTCGGTGTAGAACAGACAGGCCTCGGCGCACAACCCGCAATGCACGCAGCTGTCGAAATAGCTGGCGATGGGCGTGTCGATCATCTCTTTGAGGACTTGGACGCCTCTGTCTAATGTCGCAGTCATACCGGCACACCTTTGTGAGCGTTGAGATGACCATTGAACCAGCGCGAACCGAACACTGTGAAGGCATGAAACAGCTTGGTGAACGGCAACACCACCAAGAGAATCTCCACGGACAGGATGTGCAACGCTAGCATTGTGGTATAGGGCAGCAGCAAGTGTTTCACCGCCAGGTAACCCGTCAGCACGGGAAGGAATGTGACTGTCCAGGTGAAATAATCTTCAAAGGTGGACAGGAAGCGTTTGACCGGTTTGGTAATGCGATCCACCAACACCACGACCATCGCCACCAAGGTAATCACTGCCACCAGATCCACGACTTGCGAAGGCAGCCCTGGCCACGACAGCCCGAAGAAATTCTCGATGAGCTTGATGTGCGGTGCGAACAGGAACACGACCACCGCAAGTCCGATATGGAAGATGTAGCCGCCGATGTAGCTGACGGGCGAACGCTTCATCATCCCCGGTGGTGGTAGCGAACGGCGGAACACCGTGTGCAGCCCCGACGCACCGGCGGCATGTCGTGGCGCGGACAGATCCGGCTTGCGCCCCAAACTGTAGATCTCGATCAAGCGCAAGATCACACCCAGCAGAAACACCGCAATGGCGATGTTCAGCCCGGACCCGCGCACCCAATTCAAGAATTCGACTTCGCCCATGTCACTTCTCCAGATCCGCAAGACCCGCCGATTGATGCGCCGATTTGGCGGCGCCTTTCTTGCTCCGATTGGCGAGTGCCACACCGACACCGATGGCCGCGCCGGCCACCGCGGCCCCGGCGGCGAGATCCAGCGGCGTCGTCGGCATGGACAAGGCACTGTAGAAACTGCCCGCATCCCAGAAGTCCGGTTCGGAACAGCCGATACAACCGTGGCCCGATTCGATCGGGAAGCTGGTGCCGTTGTTCCATTTGGTGGTCGCGCAGGCGTTGTGTGTGGTCGGGCCTTTGCA
This sequence comes from Gammaproteobacteria bacterium, assembly GCA_016214925.1. Classification (GTDB taxonomy): domain Bacteria; phylum Pseudomonadota; class Gammaproteobacteria; order Thiohalobacterales; family Thiohalobacteraceae; genus JAHJQQ01. The sequence continues at coordinate 5,221 of JACRMO010000259.1, read as the reverse complement.
GCCGAGCTCGAACAGGCACCAGCCCTTGCGCGCGCCTTCATCGTCGAAGGTCTTGGCGAACTTGCCCTGATCGTAGAACGGCCGGCGGTAGCAGCGATCGTGAATGCTGTCGCCGAAGAACATCGTTGGACGTCCGAGGTTATCGAGCTCGGGGATTTCACCGAAGGTCAGGTAATGCGCCAGCACACCGGTGATGACGGTCGGAATCGGCGGACAACCGGGAACGTTGATGACCGGCTTGCGCGGCACCAGGCCTTCGTCCATCAGCGCCTGTACGCTCTTCGCGCCGGTCGGATTGGGATCGGCCTTGGGGATACCGCCGTAGGCCGCGCAGGTGCCGATGGAAACCACGGCCGCCGCGTTCTCCAGGGTTTCCTTGAGCATTTGCAGATTGGTCACACCGGCGATGGCCGAGTAGATGCCACCGTCCTTGGTCGGTATGGAACCATCAACCAGCACCAGGTAACCGGCCTGTTCCATCGCCTGCTTACGCGCGAGTTCGGCAGCTTCGCCAGACGCCGCCATCAGCGTGTGATGGTAGTCGAGCGAGATCATATCGAAGATCAGGCTCTCGACTGTCGCCGTGTGCGAACGCGTCAGCGATTCGGTGCAGCCGGTGCATTCCTGGAACGACAACCAGATCACCGACGGACGTGTGCGTTTGCCCAAGGCCTCGGCGATGGCGGGCGCCATGCCGGGCGGTAATGCCATCAGCGAAGCGGCGGCCGCGCAGAACTTCAGAAACGCCCGGCGGCTGACGCCCTGTTTCGCCAATTGCTCCGCAACGGTGAGACGTCGATTCATAGTGGCTCTCCTTCCCCTCGGCAATTTTGATTGCTGACGGGCTCGCCCGCCAGCCGGACACTCAATGCGTCCAGACTTTCGCGGACATCGTCGCTCTGCGCGCGAATAATGTCCGGACAGAAACTCACTTCGATGAATTCCGCCATGACGTCATCCGCGGTATTGCAGTGCGTCACCCACCAGATGCCGCGGAACGCGGTTTCCTGCACTTCGCTTTTGCCGAGCGCATCGACCTCGACGCGCACCTCGCCGGTGCCGAGCGTGTGTTGCAGATAGTCGAGTTCGCCGGGAAGAAGCGGCAGGCTGCGCAGGTCGATGCTGTGTTCCCGGCCGGTCTCGAGCAGGGCCTGTAGCGCGGTTTCCAATTCGGCCAGGATGGCCTGGGTATTGCCGCTGGCGACGGCGCGCGGCGCGCTTTGAATGTGCACCGGGATGCCTTCGAGGCCGCTCATTGGCGCCACTCCTGGAGAATGTCCAGAACCTGTTGGCCCGCCTGCGGAATCGCTTCGGCAATCTTGGCGGTGGGTTGATCGCTCCAATCCACGGTGTGCGGTTGGATACCGATCAGGGCGCGACGCGCGGGCAGGCGTTCGGTGAGATAGGCAACGGCCAACAGATCGAGGAGACTGACTTCGTGCACGCTGCGCTTACGGTTGCTGCCGACGAACGTGTCCATGGCCTGATTCTGGAAGCAGCGGATGGCACCGGCCTCGGCGCCGAGTTCCGCAGCGTCGACCACGATCAGGCCATCAACATCCTCGATCGGTCCGGCCAGGGTGAAACTCAGCGTACCGCCGTCGAGGTATTCAACGTCCGGCAAATCGGGGTGATGTTCCTGGAGATAGCGGATGACATGCACGCCAGCACCCTCGTCCCAAACCCAGCACTAGCACGCTTTGACTCACTGGCATTCTCCTACGCTGATGCATTTGTTTATCTTCTTGGGTATTCAGTATCGTCCGTCTGCGTGACAGGTCAACAGGGCCCCTTGACCTGCATCAAAAACCGCTTATATGCGAATACACGCGCCTGAATAATGGTTATAGCCCGCCGCCGACACTCTGACACGCAACACGGTGTCTACACGTCACGGCAAGATGATCTGCATCAAACGGCATAGCATCCTCGGCACGCAATGCTAGACTTTTCCCTGTGTCGCGTTGCAATGTAGCTATGACACACGTGAGTGCGCAGCCTTCCGAGGAAATCCCATGTGCCTTGGCATACCGATGCAAATCCGCGAGATCGACCGCTTTGTCGCACGTTGTGAGGCCAAGGGTGTATCGCGCGACGTCAATCTGTTTCTGCTCCAGGGCGAGCCGCTGGAACTCGGCGACTTTGTCATGGTGCATGTCGGCTATGCCATTCAGAAAATGACCGAGCAGGAAGCGCGCTCGGCGTGGGAGCTTTACGACGAAATGCTCGCGCAACTGTCTCCACAGTTGGATCCAGCCGATGCATGAGCTTTCGGTGTGTCAGGCGCTGGTGCGCCAACTGGATGACATCGTGCAGCGCGAACGCGCGGTACGCATCACACAGGTCGTGGTGTGCATTGGCCCGCTGTCCGGCGTGGAAGCGCAGTTGCTGCGCCAGGCCTACCCGGTTGCGAGCGCCGGTACGGCGGCGGCGAACGCGGAACTGGTCCTGGAGACCTTACCTATCCGTGTGGCATGCGAATCTTGTGGCGCCGAATCTGAGGCAACCGTCAACCGGCTGATCTGCGGCGTCTGCGGTGACTATCACACGCGGCTGCTCAGCGGCGACGAACTGCTGCTGGCACAAGTCGAGCTGGAGCGCGACGAATTGCCCATTGCGAGCAGTCGTCATTGATCGGCTGACGTAGGTTGGTGGTGAGTGCAGCGAACCCCAACAGTCACGGTGTCCGTTGGGGTTCGGCACACATCGCCTCACCCCAACCTACGGCATTATCATTGATCGTAACCGTTTAAGGAGAACTCGGGATGTGCGACACCTGTGGCTGCAACATCACCCCCGGCAATGCGCACTTGGTACGCAACGACGGCCCGCTGGCCCGTAGCGCCGACGGCCGCGAGGCCATCACCTTGCTCAAGGGCCTGTTGTCCGAGAACGACCGGCAGGCCACGCATAACCGCGAACACTTCGACCGCCACGGCGTGCTCGCGATCAACCTCATGTCCTCTCCCGGTTCGGGCAAGACGGCCTTATTGGAAGCGACCATCGAGGCGCTGGCCAGCGAACTGCGCATCGCCGTCATCGAAGGCGATCTGGAAACCGAGAACGACGCCGAACGCATCCGCGCCAAGGGCGTGCCCGCCGTGCAGATCGCCACCGGCACCGCCTGTCATCTGGATGCGCATATGGTGCACGACGCGCTGCACCGACTGGACCTCGACAACATCGACATCCTGTTCATCGAGAACGTCGGCAATCTGGTGTGTCCGGCCAGTTTCGATCTCGGTCATCACCGCAATATCACCCTTCTCTCCGTTACCGAGGGCGACGACAAACCCGCCAAATATCCGGTGATGTTCCGCGCCGCCGATCTGATGCTCATCAGCAAGGCGGATCTGCTGACTGTCCTCGACGATTTCGATCCAGTCGCGGCGGAACGCCATCTGCGCAATCTCGCCAGTCGCGCGCCGGTCATCACCGTCGCCGCGCGCAAGCAGCGCAACATCGATGCCTGGTTGGATTGGTTGCGTGCCGAAGTCGCCGCGCAGCGTGCGCGCCTGATGCGGCAGGAAACCTTACGTCCCGCAATACAACCTGAAGGTCAGGCACTGCACACTCACACAAACACCCGTCAACCACACCGATTCGTGCAGCTGCCGTAATGGCTTACCCCGGCGGTTCGCGACGGACATGTCGCATGTCGGGAAACCCGCTTCGGCCGGCTGTCCCTGTGACAACGTTTGCCGGTCACGCTGCCCACCAGTCTCCCTCCCCATAGCCATCCATCCCCCTTATGAGCCAAAAACAACCTGACTCACTCAGTTGTTGACTATTTTAGTCAAGTATTCAAACTATAATAACTTGATTGGTTAGTCGACTTTTGCGATGTCTGGTAGCCGGATCTTGGCATCCTGGCCAGGACCCTCCCGCCCGCCCCCGCTCAATCGGATCCACGCCAAAACGGAGTGACTATGAGCGCGAATACACTCAACCTCGAGGAACTTATCCGCCGCGACTATGCGCAGGGCTTTGTCACAGATATTCAGACCGACATCTTCCCGCCCGGCCTGAATGAGGACGTGATCCGCGCGATCTCCGCCAAGAAGCAGGAACCGGCGTGGTTACTGGACTGGCGGCTCGCCGCCTATCGCCTTTGGTCGGGGCAGACCGAACCGATATGGTCCACGGTCACACACCCGCCCATCGACTATCAGGCGATCTCCTACTTTGCGGCACCGCGATCCCAATCCGGTCCGAAAAGCCTCGACGAGGTCGATCCGAAACTGCTGGAGACCTACGCCAAGCTGGGCATCCCGCTGGAGGAACAAAAGGCGCTCGCCGGTGTAGCGGTAGACGCGGTGTTCGACAGCGTGTCGGTGGCAACCACCTTCCAGAAGAAGCTTGCCGAAGCCGGCGTGATCTTCTGCTCCATCTCCGAAGCGGTACGCGAGCACCCGGAGCTGGTCCGGCAGTATCTCGGGTCCGTGGTCTCCTATCAGGACAATTTTTTCGCAACGCTCAATTCCGCGGTGTTCAGCGACGGAACCTTCGTATACGTCCCCAAAGGCGTGCGCTGCCCGATGGAACTCTCGACCTATTTCCGCATCAACAGCGCCAAAACCGGCCAGTTCGAGCGCACCCTCATCATCGCCGACGCCGGCAGCTATGTGAGTTATCTGGAGGGCTGCACGGCGCCGATGCGCGATGAGAACCAGTTGCACGCAGCGGTGGTCGAGCTGATCGCGCTGGACGACGCGCGCATCAAATATTCGACTGTGCAGAATTGGTATCCCGGCGACGAGCACGGACGCGGCGGTATCTACAATTTCGTCACCAAGCGCGGCAACTGCCGCGGCGCGCGTTCGCACATTTCCTGGACGCAGGTCGAGACCGGATCGGCGATCACCTGGAAATACCCAAGCTGCATTCTGCACGGCGATGATTCCGTCGGCGAGTTCTATTCCGTCGCCGTGACCAAGGGCTACCAGCAGGCGGACACCGGCACCAAGATGATCCATGTCGGCCGCAACACCCACTCGACCATCGTGTCCAAGGGTATCTCCGCCGGTCATGGCAGCAATGCCTATCGCGGTCAGGTACGTATCGCCCATAAAGCGGAAAACGCGCGCAATCACACCCAGTGCGACTCCTTGCTGCTGGGTGACCGCTGCATGGCGCACACCTTCCCGCACATCGAGGTACGCAATCCCACGGCCAAGGTCGAGCACGAGGCCACCACCTCGAAGATCGGCGAGGATCAGTT
>JACRMO010000258.1:3854-12545 GCA_016214925.1 Gammaproteobacteria bacterium | reverse complement strand
CGCCTCACCAAGGTGTTGGGCCAGACACGCCGATCCAGGACCTGCGGCGCCCTACTGCTGATCGATCTGGATCATTTCAAAACCATCAACGATGCACTCAGTCACGACGTCGGCGACGACGTGCTGCGCGCGGTCGGTCGCCGCCTGGACGAGGCCGTCGGTGTGCGTGCGCTGGTGGCGCGACTGGGCGGGGACGAATTCGCGGTGCTGATGGACGGTGGCTCCGCGGATATGCCGACGGCCGAGCGCATGGCGCAGGAGCTGGCGCAAAAAATCATGGACAAACTGTCGAGTCCGATTTTTCTCGGCGAGCGCGCCTTCAGCATCGGCGCCAGCATCGGCGTGGTGGTGTTTCCCGAAAACGGCGAGACCGAATTGGATATCCTGCGCCACGCCGAGATGGCCTTGTATCGGGCCAAGGGTCTGGGGCGCGGCAATATCCAGTTCTATGTGCCCAGCATGCAGGCCGCGGCCGCCACGCGCTTGCAGTTGGAGGAAGGCCTGCGTCGGGTCATCGCCAACGACGAACTGGCGCTGCATTTCCAGCCGCAGCTCGACGCCGACGGAAAGATGTTCGGCGCCGAGGCGCTGCTGCGCTGGCGGCATCCGGAACTGGGCGATATTCCGCCAGCCACGTTCATACCCGTGGCCGAGGAAACCGGCCTGATCCATGCCATCGGCCGTTGGGTGTTCGATCGTGCCTGCGCTCAGCTCAGTGCGTGGTTGGAGGCCGGGGTGCCGTTCGTCGGACATCTGTCGATCAATGTCTGCCCCTGGCAATTCGCCCGGCCGGATTTCGTTCAGATCGTGAGCGAGTGTATTGCGCAGCACCAGATCAATCCCGATTTGCTGATGCTGGAACTCACCGAAACCGCGCTGCTGTACGATCTCGAAGGAACGATCAGAAAGTTGGAGACGCTGCGCGCACTAGGGCTGCATGTATCGCTGGACGATTTCGGCACCGGCTATTCGTCGCTGGCCTACCTCAAGGATCTGCCGCTGGATCAGATCAAGATCGACAAAGCCTTTGTCGGCGAACTCGATCGAACTAGGGAACATACCCTGGTTGAAACCATGCTCGCGATCGGCCGGCACATGCGGCTGGAGATCGTCGCGGAGGGTGTCGAAACCGATGTGCAGCGCGACATTCTTCTGGAACTGGGTTGCGCGGGTTTTCAGGGTTTCCTGCTCTGCCGACCGCTGCCCGAAAATGAATTCCTGGAATGGTTGTCCGAGAGGACATAGCAAGAATCCAGCATCGCCCCCTCGTTTCATGGTATCGGATCGGTCTTCGATCCTCGTCTGTCGAACCCTCACCGAAACGTCTGTTGCGCACTTTCTCGTCACCGCAATAGGACTTTGTGCTTAGTGTGAGAAATCGGAGCGCATCGGTAAATTCACAATCGTTATGTCTGGACAGGGCGAACGCGCAGGCTGTATAAACTCAAATCGTTGCGTGCGCCACCGCGCGCCTGATCCGGCATAGAACATAGAAGGCGAGGTTGTATGGGTGCAGAAATCACAGATGTCCGCGCAGGAATCGTGACCATCACGGTGAGCGGAATGCTGGCCCAGTCGGAACTCACTCAGGTGCAGCAGGCCGCGGCGGACATCATCCGCGCGCACGGCAAGGTGCGCATTCTTGTATTGGCCGGGGATTTCGCCGGCTGGGAACGCGGCGGCGATTGGGCGGATTTTTCCTTTCAGGAGACATTCGACCCGTACATCGAAAAAATGGCCATCGTCGGCGACACGCGCTGGGAAGACTTGACGCTGATCTTTGTGGCCAAGGGTCTGCGCAGCTTTCCGATTGAATACTTCGCATCGGGCGAGCTGGATAGGGCGCAGGCCTGGCTCAAGCAATAGTCGTGGGCAATAAAAAGCGCATCAAGACCAAGCCACGGATTGCAGCCTCGGTGGCGCGAACAGACATGTTGCCGCACAGCGCGCGCAGGCGCACGCCGGCTCTGCTGGCCGTGCTGCTGATCGCCGCAGTCGTTGCCTTGCTCAGTCTATGGTGGATGTGGCGCACACCCGCGCCCACCACGGTGAGCGCCACACCGCCGAATGCGTCACCGTCGGTCGCGTCACAGCCGAGCGCGGCGTCGGCGCGCTATGTCGGTCGTGCCGCGTGCGCCAACTGCCATGCCGAGGAAGACAGATTGTGGCGCGGCTCGCATCACGATCTCGCCATGCAGGAGGCGACTGCGTCCACGGTGCTCGGCGATTTCGCCGACAAGACCTTCACCTCCCACGACATCACCTCCAGGTTCTCTCGGCGTGACGGCAAATTCATCGTCACCACCGACGGCCCCGACGGCAAGCTCGCCGACTATCCCGTCAAATACACCTTTGGCGTTTGGCCGCTGCAGCAATATCTGATCGAGTTTCCCGGCGGGCGTTTACAGACACTTGCCCTTGCTTGGGATGCACGGACGAAAGAGGGGGGTGGCCAGCGCTGGTTTCATATCTATCCGAACGAGCGCATCGATCATAAAGACGCGTTGCACTGGACCGGGCTGTATCAGAACTGGAATCTGCAATGCGCCGCGTGCCACTCGACCAACCTGAAGAAAGGCTATGACGCGGCCAGCAACAGTTACAAGACGACCTACAGTGAGCTGAATGTCTCCTGCGAGGCCTGTCACGGTCCCGGTTCGCGCCACGCCGACTGGGCGGCCCAGATCAAGCCACCGTATCGCGCGGACGACGACATGGGCCTTGCCGTGCGGCTGCACAGTCGTTGGAACGAGGCCTGGAAATTCCCCGCGCCAGACGCGAAATTCGCACAGCGCGATACGTCTGCAGACCCTGCCGTGATGAACGTGTGCGCGGCCTGCCATGCGCGCCGCTCGACACTGACCGAGACCGTCACGCCGGGCGCGCCACTCGCGGATTCACATCGATTGGCTTTGCTCACGCCACCGCAATATCACGCCGACGGTCAGCAACGTGACGAGGATTACGTGTGGACGTCGTTCCTGCAAACCCGCATGTATCAGAAGGGCGTCACCTGCCAGGACTGCCATGAACCGCACACGGCCAAACTGCGTGCGAACGGCAATGCCTTGTGCGTACGTTGCCATGACAGCAGCAACTACGATTCCCAACAACACCATTTCCACAAACTCGGTACATCCGGCGCGCAGTGCGTCGAATGTCATATGCCGGCGCAGAACTACATGGTGGTCGACGCGCGTCGCGACCACGGCATCCGCTTGCCGCGTCCGGATCTGTCGCAGACGCTCGGCAGTCCGAACGCGTGTACGCAGTGTCATACGGACAAACAACCCGAATGGGCCGCGACAGCGTTGGATAAATGGTATGGCAAGGCTTGGCGCGCGCGTCCGCACTACGGCACGACGCTGCACGCCGGCGTGACCCAAGGCGTAACGGCCGCGCCCGGCTTGCTCGCACTTGCGCAAGATCCCGAGAGTCCCGCCATCGTCCGCGCGACCGCGGCGACGCTGCTGCAACCGTATATGCGCCAGGATCTGCTGCTGGCGGCGCGCGCCTTGCTCAAGGACAACGATCCGGAGCTGCGTATCGCCGCATTGGGACTCATCGAACCCGCCGATCCGGTCAATCGCGTGTTGGCGGCCGCGCCGCTGCTCGAAGATCCCGTGCGCGGCGTGCGCGTCGAGGCCGCGCGCATCCTCGCCGATGTGCCGGACGATCAATTTCCGGAGAGTCGGCGCAGTGCGCGCGCGGCGGCGATGAACGAATATCTCGCTGCGTTGCAGCAGGATGCCGATTGGCCGACGGCCAACGTCAGCCTCGGCAATCTGTACCTGCGTCAGCGCCAGGCCGAGCAGGCCATTGCCGCCTATGAGCGCGCGCTGAAACTCGATGCACAGTTCGCCGGCGCGTATGTGAACCTCGCCGATGTCTACCGTATGCAGAATCGCGACGACCTGAGTGAGCCGGTGTTACGCCGCGGACTGGCGCAGTTGCCGAAGGCCGCGGATCTGCATCATGCGCTGGGACTGCTCCTGGTGCGCAAGGGCGATACGGCTGCGGCACTGACCGAACTGGAACAGGCGGCACAGCTCGCGCCGGATGTTGCCCGCTATACCTTCGTCTATGCCGTGGCCTTGCATTCGGCGGGCCAGGGCAGCCGGGCGCTATCGATATTGCGCGCCGCCGATGCACGCCATCCGAACACGCCGGACATTCTCGGTGCGCTGGTCTCGATGTGCCGCGAGGCAGGCGATGTTCCGGCCGCACTGAGCTATGCGCGCAAGCTCGCCGCGGTGCTGCCGGACAATCCGGACGTGCAGCGGTTGCTGACCGACTTGGAAACAGCCAAGTAATCCCGTCTCGTCGCCGTCATCCCGCGGCGGCCGCGTCACAATTGCGACACAATCCCGACACAAGTCCTGTGATGTAGATCATTCATGTGCTCTATAGGACTTTGTACCTATTTGCCGATGCGGTGTGTGCTAGTAACGTTGCGGTGCGCTAATCCTTGTCAGGGCGCGCAACACTGCGTGCAACAAAGCCTATCGGAGGACTGTCATGAAGACCTTGAGAACAATCGGAGCCGTGATCCTGGTAAGTGCCCTGTCGTCAACCGCGAGCATTGCGGCGGAACCGCAGAGCGCGCGAGATTCCATGGGCGATCTGCCCGCCGTCATGGTTGGTGCCGGAGCCGTGGGCATGGCGACCGTCGAGGCGGTGGACATAACAACGCGCGAAGTCACGCTGCGCCTGGCCGACGGCAAACTCATGACGTTCATCGCCGGTGACGAAGTGCGCAATCTGGCGCAGGTCAAGGTGAGCGACCAAGTCATCGTGGAATACAGCGTCGGTATGATCATGGCACTCAGCCCGTCTGGCAGTGGTATCCGTTCGCGTGTAGACCGCGTCGAGGCAGGGCGTGCCGCACCCGGCCAGAAGCCCGCCGCCGTGGTCCGCAAAACGGTCGAGGTCACCGCGACCGTCATGGCCGTCGATTCGCAAGAGCGCACCGTTACTTTGAAAGGCGCGCTGCGCACCGTGACCTTGCCCGTCGCCGAGGATATCGACATCTCTAATGTGAAAGTCGGCGATCAGGTCGATGCCGTCTACCAGGAGTCGCTCGCGATCAGCGTGCGGCCGGCGCTGGCGGGAAAGTAATCCGAATCACGACACGCAGTGAGCATCCACCCAACCGATGCACATTGAGGAGACGAACGTGAACAATCCAGACAGGAATATTCGGCTGGGCGTTTTCAAATGCCTCGCAATAGCATTGTTTGCCATATCAGGGGTCATCCCGCCGGCTCAGGTCAGCGCAGACGAGCCAAGTGCTGGGTCCCAGGCCGCGGGGCCGTACAAGGACTTCAAGGGCACTATCAAGCTCGATGTCCGCGATTCCAAGGCCGACTGGGGCCCCTTCACGCCGAAGAAGGCGCCCGAAGGCGCACCGAACATCTTGTTCGTGCTTTACGACGACACCGGACTTGCCGCGTGGTCGCCGTATGGTGGCCGGATCAGCATGCCCACGTTGGACAAGTTGGCCGCGAACGGTCTGACGTATACGCAGTGGCACACGGTGGCGCTGTGCTCGCCGACACGGTCCACGCTCCTGACGGGACGCAACCACACTTTGAACGGCATGGCCGCAATCACGGAGGGCGCCAATGGATTCCCAGGCTGGGCGGGCCGCATCCCGCCGCAAGCCGCCACCATCGCGCAGGTTCTGCAGGACAACGGCTACAGCACCTTCTGGCTCGGCAAGAACCACAACGTTCCGGAGCAGGATGTCGCCGAGGGCGGCGACCGCAAAACGTGGCCGCTCGGACAAGGGTTCGAGCGCTACTACGGATTCATAGGCGGCGAGACCAACCAGTGGTATCCGGATCTCGTCGAGGACAACCACTTCATCGAGCCGCCGAACTCACCGGACGAGGGCTACCACCTCTCCAAGGACCTGGCCGACCAGGCGATCAAGATGATCCGCGACCAGAAGGCCTCGAATCCCTCGAAGCCATGGTTCATGTTCTACAACCCGGGCGCTAATCACGCCCCGCACCACGCTCCGCAGGAGTACATCGACAAGTACCAGGGCAAATTCGACGACGGCTACGAGGCGTACCGCACCTGGGCGCTGGCGCGCATGATCGAGAAGGGCATTCTGCCGAAGGGCACGAAGCTCACACCGATCAACCCAATGCCGGAATCGCAGGCGAACAAGGCCGACTATGTCCGCCCGTGGGCTTCCCTCAACCCGGATGAGAAGAAGCTGTTCTCACACATGGCCGAGGTCTTCGCCGGGTTTTCGGAATACACCGATGTCCAGGTGGGCCGCGTGATCGAATACCTGGAGCAATCCGGGCAGCTCGAGAACACGATGGTCCTGTACGCCGCGGACAATGGAACCTCCGGAGAAGGCACGCCGAATGGTTCCGTCAACGAGAACAAATTCTTCAACGGTTATCCCGACGATCTGGCCGAGAACATGACGATGATGAACAAACTCGGCTCGCCGGACACGTACAGTCACTTCCCGACCGGATGGGCGGTCGCGTTCTCGACGCCGTTCCAGATGTTCAAGCGTTACTCGCAGTACTCCGGCGGAACGAGCGATCCGCTCGTCATCTCCTGGCCGAAGGGCATCAAGGCGCGTGGCGAGGTCCGCAACCAGTACCACCACTCGGTGGACATCGTACCCACGATCCTCGACATCGTCGGCATTCAGATGCCCAAGGTGTACCACGGCGTGGAGCAGTTCCCACTCTCCGGCGTATCGATGAAGTACACCTTCGATGCGGCACCGGATGTGCCGACGCACAAGAAGCGCCAGTTCTATGCCATGCTCGGCACCCGCGGGATGTGGGAGGACGGTTGGCTGGCAGCCACCGTGCACGCCCCTTTAACCGGCCATGGCCATTTCGACCAGGATCAGTGGCAGCTCTACCATGTGGATGCGGACCGTTCGGAATCCACGGACTTGGCGAAGCAATATCCCGAGAAGGTGGAGGCGCTGAAGAAGGCGTGGGACGAAGAGGCCAGGATCAATCTGGCATTGCCGATGGATGACCGCACGGCAACCGAATTGCTGACGCTTGAGCGCCCCTCGGCCGAACCGAAGCGTGACCGGTACATCTATTACCCGGGCACGGCTCCGGTGCCGGAAGGCGTGGCGGTCAGCGTGCGCAACCGCTCGTACAAGATACTGGCCAACGTGGAGATCACCGATGCGGATGCCGGCGGCGTCATCTTCGCCCACGGCTCGCGCTTCGGCGGGCACGCGTTGTTCATCAAGGACCACAGGCTCTACTACGTCTACAACTTCCTCGGCATCAAGCCGGAACAGCGGTACGTCTCTTCGGAAGAACTGGAGCCCGGCAAGTACACGTTCGGGATGGAGTTCATCCGGACCGGCGCCGGCCCGCACCACGAATCGATGGGCACAGTGAAGCTGTACATCAACGACAAAGTCGTCGCAGAAGGACCGATGAAGACGCAGCCGGGCAAGTTCACTCTGTCGGGTGACGGGCTCTGCGTCGGCTACGACAGCGGCGACGCCGTCAGCAGTGAGTACAAGACACCCGGTGAGTTCCATGGCGGAACGATCAGGGGCGTCGGTGTCACGACCGAAAAGGCGTCATACGAAGCGCTCGAGTTGGAAGCGCAGAGGGCGCTGGTGCACGACTAGATGCAAAGCACTGGGCCGCACCCGTCCCACCGGGTGCGGCCTCTTTTGGATGATCGCAACCATGAAAGCCAAGCGTATACACGCCAACCTGGCGCGCCACGCTTGCGTTTGAGCACTAACACACTCAACAGAACGACTCACATGCACGCACATAGGCCTTAACAATCGACACTTGGAGATCTTCGCAATGGGAATCGCAAACATGTCCGCACCGTCTCGCAAACCGTACGCAGCGCTCGGTGTCCTGACGAGCTTGGTTTTCCTGCCGGCCCTGGTCCACGCCGGGGTGGGTGGCGGGTTCGTCGAGTTGGAGGAAGGCATCAACATCGTCGGCCTCGGTGTCGGGCAGATTCCCGATTACCAGGGTTCGGACGACTACGACACCGCGGTGGCGCCGTTCGCGCGCTACTACTTCTCCGGGCAGCGCTACATCAATGTGCTGGGTCCGCAGATCACCTTGAATATACTGGACGACAAGGTTTTGCAGTTCGGACCGATGCTCGTGTACCGTTTCGGTCGCAATAACGACGTAGAGGATAGCGTCGTCAAACAGATGCGCGAGATCGACGATACCGTCGAAGCGGGCGCCTTCGTGGCCGCCAGTTACCAACTCAGCGACGATCCCCGGAATCGCTTCATCCTCTCGGCCGATCTGGTGGGCGACACCGGCGACACGCACGAGGGTTACATCGGTACTGTCGGTGCCCGTTTATGGATGCCCGTGCATCAGGCCGTCGTGATTCATGTCGGTGGTGGTTTCAGCTATGCCAGCGAAGACTATGCGCAGACCTATTACGGCGTAAGCGGCGCCGATGTCGCGCTGTTCCCCAGCCTGGGCGGTGCCGCCTACAACCCGGACGGCGGCATGATGGACGTGCGTGCCACTCTCGGTGCGGTAGTGCACCTGAGCAGGGAATGGCATTTGGGTGTGGGTGCGCGTTACCAGGGGCTGATGAACGATGCCGAGGACAGCCCGGTGGTTGCCGAACGCGGCGATTCCGATCAGTGGATCTACGGCGTGGGATTGGGTTCCGCCTGGGAATAAGGAA
>JACRMO010000258.1:0-3832 GCA_016214925.1 Gammaproteobacteria bacterium | reverse complement strand
GGCCATGACTTCCAGACTCACGGTGTTAGTTGTCGTGGTTGCGTCGCTCGCCGCCGTTCCGGCGAACGCGCAGCCGTATGTGTATCCCGCCAAGGGCCAGTCGGCGCAGCAGCAGAAACAGGACGAATACCAATGCTACGACTGGGCCCGGCAACAGAGTGGCTATGATCCAATGCAGGCGGCCAGCCAACCGGCACCGGCACAAGCCCCCGCCCCCACGGGTGGACGGCTGCGCGGTGCCCTGCGTGGCGCGGCTGGTGGCGCGGTGATCGGCGAGATCGCCAACGACGATGCCGGCAAGGGTGCGGCGGTCGGCGCGGTGGCGGGCACCATGGTCGGCGGTGCGCGCCAGCGTCAGGCGCAAGCGCAGCAACAGGCGCAGGTGCAACAGCAGCAGGCCGCATCGGCCCAGCAGCAACAGGGATATCAACGTGCCTATGGCGCTTGCCTGGAAGGTCGGGGATACACGGTGAAGTGAGTACGTTGCCGAAACGTGCGTTGAACAAATGACGGGTGGAAGGCGAGGCCGATTGAATAACAGCGTGTGCCGTGCTTCCGTTGCCCGGCGCGCGCGACAGGTGTGAAGACACAATTCCGTAACATGATATGTAAGCGGGGTTGACCAGCATCATGGATGTGGGCGTAATCGTCTCCCTATGATTCGAAGCGCATGATTCGGTGAACGCGATGAGATGGTGGTAATGGGATATTCATAATGACCAACTGGAAGGAGAACGTGGCATGAAGCGAATAACATCGACCCTGAAGACACTGACCGCGCTGGCTGCGGCGGCGGCCTTCACTGTGACCGCGTCGTCGACTTGGGCGGCGGCCGATAAACCCAACATTCTCGTCATCTGGGGCGACGACGTCGGCTATTGGAACGTCAGCGCCTACAACCAGGGTATGATGGGCTACAAGACGCCGAACATCGACCGCATCGCCAAGGAAGGCGCGCTGTTCACCGACTGGTACGGCGAGCAGAGCTGCACCGCCGGGCGCTCCGCCTTCATCACCGGCCAGAGCGGCTTTCGCACCGGCAATCTCAAGGTTGGCCTGCCGGGCGCCAAGGAAGGACTCCAGGCGCGCGACGTCACGCTCGCCCAGTTGCTCAAGGCACAGGGCTACATGACCGCGCAATTCGGCAAGAACCACCTCGGCGATGCCGACGAGACGCTGCCCACCGTGCACGGCTTCGACGAATTCTTCGGCTCGCTCTACCACCTCAACGCCGAGGAGGAGTTCGAGAATCCGGACTACTTCAAAGACCCGGCGATGATCAAGCGGTATCAGACGCGCGGCGTAATCCACTCGTGGGCCATGCCCGACGGCACGCAGAAGATCGAGTCCGCCGGCGCGCTCGGCAAGAAGCGCATGGAGACGATCGACGAGGAGATCACCAAGGCCTCGCTTGACTACCTCGAGAAGGCGAAAAAGGCTAACAAGCCGTTCTTCCTGTGGTGGAACTCCACCCGCATGCACATCTTCACGCACCTTAAGAAGGAGAGTGAAGGCAAGACCGGCCTCGGCGTCTATCCCGACGGCATGGTCGAGCACGACGGCCACGTCGGCCAGTTGCTCGACAAGCTCAAGGAACTCGGCCTCGAAGAGAACACCATTGTGATGTATTCCACCGACAACGGAGCGGAGAAAGCCACCTGGCCGGACGGCGGCTCGTCGCCCTTCCTGGGTGAGAAGAATACCCCGTTCGAGGGCGGCTACCGCGTACCCAGCGCCATCCGCTGGCCCGGCGTGATCAAACCCGGCACGGTTGACAACAACATCTACTCGCACATGGACATGATTCCGACGATCATGGCCGCGGCGGGTGTCCCCGACGTGAAGGAGCAGTTGCTCAAGGGCATGAAAGTCGGCGACAAGACCTTCAAGGTCCACCTCGACGGCTATAACGTCACGGATTCGTTC
The DNA here is from genome assembly GCA_016214925.1 of Gammaproteobacteria bacterium. GTDB lineage: Bacteria > Pseudomonadota > Gammaproteobacteria > Thiohalobacterales > Thiohalobacteraceae > JAHJQQ01. The sequence goes on along the minus strand of JACRMO010000258.1, from coordinate 1,906 downwards.
GCTGGCAAGGCGGCCAACCCGCGCCACGAGTTCTTCTACTTCAACGACGAAGGCTCGCTCGTCGCCTTGCGCTACGACCAGTGGAAGATCCTGTTCGCCGACCAGCGTGAACACGGCTTCGCCGTGTGGGAGGAACCGTTCGTGCCCCTGCGCTTTCCCAAGCTCCTGAATCTGCGCTCGGACCCGTTCGAATCGGCCATCCACGATTCCGATTACTATTGGAAGTGGAGGCTGGAACATCCCTTCGTGCTGGTTCCCGCTCAGGAATACGTCGGGCAGTTCCTGGCCACGTTCAAGGAGTTTCCGCCGAGCCAGAAAGTCGGCAGCATGAGCCTCGACACGGTGCTGGAGACGCTCCAGGCTCCGACCCCGGGAGGCAACTGACACCACGCTTGAATGAACGACTGACTTGATCTGCCAGGCCGTGCCCGTCACAACCGGGCGCGGTTTTTTTTGGAGAGCCGCAATCATGAAAACCCTGAGCACCCAAATCTTCCTCACCGCCATGCTCGCCTGCATGCTGGCATTCACCCCCCTCATGGCGCATGCCGCCGACCCGCTGCCCTCATGGAATGACGGCAAGGCCAGGCAGTCCCTCGTCGCCTTCGTCGAGAAAGTCACGAAGCAAGGCTCAAAGGATTTCGTTCCGCCTGCCGAACGCATCGCCACGTTCGATAACGACGGCACGCTGTGGGCCGAGCAGCCGCTGTATTTCCAGGTGATCTTCATGTTCGACCGCATCAAGCAACTCGCGCCGCAGCACCCGGAATGGAAGACGAAGGATCCATTTGCCTCCGTGCTCAAGGGTGACATGAAAACCGCGCTGGCCGGCGGCGAGCGCGCGATCATGGAAATGGCGATGGTCACGCATGCAGGCAACACCACCGAGGAGTTCGAGCAGATCGTGAAAGACTGGCTTGCCACCGCCCGGCATCCGGTGACCAAGCGGCCTTACACCGAAATGGTCTATCAGCCGATGCTCGAACTGCTTGCCTATCTGCGCGCCAACGGTTTCAAGACCTTTATCGTCTCCGGCGGCGGCATCGAGTTCATGCGCGTCTTTGCCGAAAAAGTGTACGGCGTGCCGCCGGAGCAGGTGATCGGCAGCAGCATCAAGACGACGTTCGAACTGCGCGACGGCAAACCGGTGCTGGCGCGCCTGCCGGAACTCAATTTCATCGACGACAAGGCCGACAAGCCGGTCGGCATCAACCAGCACATCGGCCGCCGCCCGATTGCCGCGTTTGGCAATTCAGACGGCGACCTGCAAATGCTGCAATGGACCACCGCCGGCAGCGGCCCGCGGTTCGGCCTCATCGTCCACCACACCGACGCGGAGCGCGAGTGGGCCTACGACCGCACGTCACACATCGGCAAACTCGACAAGGCGCTGGACGAGGCAGCTACACGAGGCTGGACGGTGGTGGACATGAAGGGCGATTGGAAAACCATTTACCCGCCCGGCAATCAATGAGGTGTCACTGTGAAAACCGGATACAGACAAATTGTCCTCACCACCACGCTGGCGACACTACCGTTCGCCGCGCCCGCCCGCGCCGACGACGCAGCTGAGCTGGCGAAGCAACTGCAAAATCCCATCGCCGCGCTCATCAGTCTGCCGTTGCAGTACAACTGGGATACCGGCATCGGTACTGCGGACGCGGACCGCTCGACGCTGAATGTCCAGCCGGTTATCCCGTTCGATCTGAACACGGACTGGAACCTCATTTCGCGCACCATTGTGCCGCTCATCGACGCGGACGCATCGGTCGCGGGCGGCGACGATCATTCCGGCGTGGGCGATGTTGTGCAGAGTCTGTTCTTCTCGCCCAAGGCACCAACCGCCGGGGGCTGGATCTGGGGCGTGGGTCCGGTGTTCCTGCTGCCGACCGCGAGCGACAGCGCG
>JACRMO010000045.1 GCA_016214925.1 Gammaproteobacteria bacterium | reverse complement strand
TCGACACCGGCGATGACTTCGATGGGATGTCCCAACGCCTGTTGGGCCTCGTCGAGAAATTCCGGATCGCGTGCGCGACGCAGGGTGTTGGTGCCCACCACCCGCACGCTCTGCGGGGCGAAATCGCGCAGGCGTTGGCCGAAGCGCTGCAAACATTCGAGGGCGCGCCGGCGCACCTCCGGATCGAAGCGATTGTTGCGATCCAGACCCGCCGCCAGACGGATCGGGTCGCGCAAACGATCGACCACACGCAATTGTCCATCCTGCTGGCGGGCAACGATCATGTGGAAGCTGTTGGAACCGAGGTCGACCGCCGCGATGGGCGAATCGATGATGTTATCCGGCGCAGTCAATACACAACCAACCCTGCTGAGCGCATCCGCGCTAAAAACATTTTGCTGTCGCAATGGCCGGCTACTATAACAGCCGGCTTCGACCCGGACCAATGCGGTTTCCGGCGCGGCGCGGGACGCGCTATGCTCTCCAGGGCAGATCGGCCGCGCACGCGATGCTGGCCTTTGGCATCGATATTGCAAAATAGCTAACTGCCGTCTGATTTCTGGCGCGGGGAACCGCCATGGGAGGAATGATCATGACGATGGAACACCGTTGGAGTGAAAGAAAGCCGATCGAAATGGAGGTCTCTCTCTATTACGCGCCGGTCGGCATGATTACGGGCAAGACCCGCGATGTCAGCCTGGAAGGTATGTACGTGCATACCGACGGCATCGAGTTGCCGCTGCATGCCGAGCTTGAGGTGTCGTTCGTGACCCGCACTGGCGGCAACGAACATGAGCACCACATGCCCGCCTATGTGGTACACGGCAATGGCGACGCCGGCGTGGGCCTGATGCTGCGGCATGTGGATTACAGCGATTTCTACGCGCTGCGCTACATGCTGAGCGCGGCCTGATTCGCGCAAAAAAAGGGGCCGCATACGCGGCCCCGGGTAACGTCACTCCCCTAAAATCGTCGCGGGCGGATTTATTATCCGCCCCCGTTCACGCACTCAGTCGCTCGCCTTCATCTTGAAACCGGTGATCATGATCACGTCATCGGTAGCATAGTCGTCGACCTTCGGCATGTTGGCGTCGTTCGTGTGCTGGATTGACACAAAGGCGGTACGGCCGTCATTGCTGAACAGGAAGCCGGTCGGTTCGGCCTCACTGGGCTTCACTGACAGCATCTTCACGCAACCGTCGCTCTTGATATCGTGGTCGGCGCCATCCTGCAAGCAGGCGAACACGTCACCGTTGTCGTGATCTTCGATCACATACAGGTTGCCGGTGCCGGGCTGGAACGCCACATTGTCGAAGGAATTGAAGTCCAGATCGCCTTCGACGAAGCGGTTGACCTCGACGCTGCGGATAGTCGCATCGGCGAGCAGCGGATCGCTGTCGATACCGCAGACGACTTCGGCGTAGTTTTTGGCATCTTCATTGCCGGTATTGGTCCAGCAAACGCGCACACCCGGACCTTGATACAGCGGGTCGGCATGCAGATCTTCCGGACGGTAAAAACCGGTGGCCATGGCGGCATCGGCATCGGCGCGCGCGGTAGCGGCGTTCACCGGCAGCCAAGCGGCATTGCCGATTTCGCAACCCTGACCGACCTGCTGCGTGTTGTCCACGCAGGAGACCTGCAGGGCGAACACCGCGCCGGCGGCCAGCGGCGACTGGGCCAGATCGGTGATCAGACTGTCATCCATGCGCGGCGTGGCGGGCACGAACTTGAACATCGCGCCGCCGTCGGCATCGGCGTTGGCCGTGCCCGGACGCAGTTCGTCACCGCCAATCACCACACCGCTAGCCAGCACTTCCAGACCTTCCCAGGCCATGGTCGGCAGATAGATGCGCTTGACGACATTGTCCGGCGCGGTCACGACGGCGGGCATGCCGGCGGCGCCGCGATCCAGCACGGTCGCATTACTGACGCTGAGCGGATCGAGGATTTCATAGGCACCGCCGGTGCCGGTTTCTTCGGTGGCGAGGATGGTGCCCCACGGCGTGGTACGGATGCCGTCGCAGCTGGTCATGCCACGCAGAAGGGTCTGCACTTCACCGGAGGCCAGATCGATGCTCTGCACGGACGGGTTGAACTTGGTGCTGCCGTCGGCATTGCTGCCGATGGCACTACGACCACCCTCGACGCAACTGATCAGATGCGTCGGATTGGCGGCCGGATAGAACGCCATCATGTCGGTCTTGTCGGCGGCATCGCGGGTCAGATACTTCGCCCGCAGGCCCTTGGCCAGCAGTACCTTATCGTAAGCCGATTCAAATGTTCGACCTTGGCGCCGAAGTCGCGGCTGTCATCATCGGCATAGACCAGACCGGGCAGGATGATGGCGGTACCGACCGCCAGAGTCAGGGCATGGACTGCAAACAGTTTGCGTGAATTCATGGAGTACTCCTCAACAGCGATTGTAGGGATCTTGCATGGATATGGCGGCTCGCCGGTGTTCATCCACCGGTTGCGCGCAAGCCTAGGGCGACGATGTTGAGGATCGGTGACGCGGCAATGAAGCTTCCGTGAAACGCGCAAAGAAAAACCCCCGCACGCGGCGGGGGCAGAGACAACGGAGGAGATTTTTCCGCAGTGCTTAGTCGAGCTTCTTTAGCTCGGCTTCGACGACCTTGGCGGGCATCGGGATGTAACCGTCCTTCACCACCACCTGCTGACCGACCTTGGACAGCACCATCTTCACGAACTCGCGCTCCAGCGGCGGCAGCGGCTGGTTCGGGTGCTTGTTGACATAGATGTAGAGGAAGCGCGACAGCGGGTATGTGCCGGAGATGGCGTTCGCCGCGGTGGCTTCGACGAACGGCTCGCCGGCTTTGCTCGCCAGCGGCACGGCCTTCACACTGGAAGTCACATAACCGATACCGGAATAACCGATACCGTTGACGGTCGTGGTGACCGACTGCACCACCGAGGCGGAAAGTCACCCTTGCACAGCGCGTGTTCCATGAAATAGCCGTAGGTGCCGGACACCGAGTTGCGGCCGTAAAGCTGAATCGAGCGGCCCTGCCAAGCACCGGTCATACCCAACTGGCCCCACTCGGTGATGTCCTGCGCATCGCCGCACTTGCGGGTGGAGGAGAAAATCGCATCGACCTGCGGAACGGTCATCCCCGTGATCGGGTTGTCCTTGTGCACGAACACCGCCAGGGCGTCGATGGCGACACGGATCGCGGTGGGCTTGTAGCCGAATTTCTTCTCGAAGGCCTCTTCTTCCTTGTCCTTCATCTTGCGGCTCATCGGCCCCAGGTTGGAGGTACCTTCGGTCAGCGCGGGCGGCGCGGTGGAGGAACCGGCGGCCTGGATCTGAATGTTCACGTTCGGATATTCGCGTTTGAATTCCTCGGCCCACAGGGTCATCAGGTTGGCCAGGGTATCCGAGCCGACGCTGGACAGGTTGCCGGAGACGCCGCTGGATTTGGCATAGGCCGGAATGGAAGGATCGACCTGGCCGGCGTCGGTAGCAAACACGGGCGCGGTAAAGGCTGTCATCAGCACCGAAGCGATGGCCGAAACGAGAGGGGATTTCAGTCGCATGTAGCATTCTCCTATCAGATGGTGACCGCCCGGCTCATCCCGTTCGGCCTATTAACTGCGCGCAGTGTGTAGCGGTTTCATGACAACGCGGTGAATGAAATATGACAGCCGTATGACAATCCGTATGCGGTCTGTCACACGCCAGATCAAACGGCGGCGGCACGCGCCTGACGGTACACCCGCGCCGGGGCGAAATCGCAGCGGAAGGTGCTGCCCTGGCCCGGCTGACTGTCGATGTCCAGTTGGCCGTCATGGCGCAGCAACACATGCTTCACAATCGCCAGGCCCAGGCCGGTGCCACCGCTGCCGCGCGAACGGCCGACATCGACACGGTAGAAGCGCTCGGTCAGCCGCGGAATATGATGCGCGGCGATGCCGATGCCGGTGTCCTGGATCGCAAAATGCGCGCCCTGCGCGTCCGCGTACCAGCGCATGCGGATACGCCCACCGGCCGGCGTATAACGCACCGCGTTGAAGGCCAGATTGGAAAACAGGCTGCGCAGCTCGCTTTCACTGCCTTGCAGCCACACTTCCGGGTCCGCCTCCAAGCTGATCTGGTGTCCCTGCTCCCCGCTCAACCGCTGCGCATCCTCGCGGACCTGCGCCAACAGTCCGGGCACCGCGACCGGTTGTTGCTGCTCGGGCTGCGCCTGTGTCTCCAGCCGCGACAGCATCAGCAGATCCTCGACGATGCCCTGCATGCGGTGGGACTGTTCGTACATGGCCTTGAGCATTTTGTGCCAGCGTCGCGCCGCTTCGTCGCTGTCGTCGTCGAGCAGCGTTTCGAGATACCCGGCCACTACCGTCAACGGTGTGCGCAACTCGTGCGAAACATTGGCCACGAAATCGCGGCGCATACGTTCGAGTTGTTGAATACGGGTGATATCGCGCGCCACCAGCAGACGCTGGTCGGTGGCGTAGGGGATCAAGCGCAGCTACAAGCTCCGATGCTGATTGGCGGGCGCCGGGAGTTGGATGGGCGTTTCGAAATTGTCACCCTGCATATACGCGATAAAGACCGGATAGCGGATCAGATTGCCGACATGCTGACCGATGTCGCGCGGATAGCGCAGCCCGAGCAAGTCCTCGGCGGCATCGTTCCACCATTCGATGCGGTCGCCGTCGACCAATACCACCGTGGCATCCGGCAATGCCGTGGTGGCCTGCTGGAAACGGTTGAGCATGGACCCCAGTTTGCGTTTACGTCTGCGGTTGCGCTGCTGGAGGCGGTAAATCTGTTGAAAGATCTCCTCCCAGATGCCGTTGGCCTCGGGCGGATGGAAGCGCTTGCCTTGGCGCAGCCAGAGCTCCAGGCGATAGGCTTGGCGGATATGCCAGGCGGCGTAGACACCCAGCCCCAGCAATAACGCCAGCGCGACGGCATCGAACATCCAACCGACCAGCAGGCTGACCGCGGCGATGCCCAGGGTCCGCCACAATTCCTCGAACCAGGGATTGGACAAAACTCAAACCTTTGCTGAAAACCGATACCCGGCACCGCGGACGGTCTGCACGAGCCGGTCGTGACCGCGCGGTTCCAACGCCTTGCGCAGCCGGCGGATATGGACATCCACGGTGCGCTCCTCGACGTACACATTACGCCCCCAGACGCTGTCGAGCAATTGCGCGCGGCTGAACACGCGCTCGGCGTGGGTCATGAAAAAATGCAGCAGTCGGAATTCCGTCGGCCCCAAGTCCACGGGCGTCCCGGCGACGGTGACACGGTGGCCGGTGGCATCCAGGCACAAGCCCTCGCACTCGATCTGGGTCTCCGTTTCCGCCTGGCCGCTGCGCCGCAGCACCGCCTTGATGCGCGCGATCAGCTCGCGCGGTGAGAACGGCTTGGTCACATAGTCGTCCGCCCCCACTTCGAGGCCACGGATGCGATCCTCTTCCTCGCCGCGCGCGGTGAGCATGATGATGGGCAGATGCGCGGTCAGTTCCTCGCGCTTGAGCCGGCGCGCCAAGTGGATACCGCTCAGGTCCGGCAACATCCAGTCGAGCAGCACCAAGTCCGGACGTTGATCGGCGATCACCACCTGGGCCGCCGCCGCATCGCCCGCCTCCAGCCAGCGGAACCCGGCGCGTTCCAGCGCGAAACCGACCATCTCACGAATGGCCGCCTCGTCGTCGACGATCAAAATGGTTGTTTCAGGCATGTTACGGTCTGGCGTCATGGCCGGCATTAAAGCCAAGCAATGTTACAGCAGCATGACAACAGGGCGTGAGGGGCGGCACGCCTCGGCAAATCCAGCATCGCGCTCAGGCGAGCCGGTAATGTTTTTTGATCGGCTTGACGATTTCCCAGGTGCAGGCCAGACCGGCGGCGAAATTCACCAGATCCAGTTCCGTGATCGTCACCGGCGCGCCGCCTTCCGGGGTCACGATGGCCTCGCCTTCGAGGATGTAGCAGATCTCCCGGGTCGTGTAGCTCCACGGAAATGTCGCGACCTCTTTGCTCCAGATCGGCCAGTCGTAGACACTCATGGCATCGAGTTTCATGGGGGTCGGATTGTGTTCGATGGTGATTTGTTCCATGGGGAAACTCCACTTCAGAATAGCGTTGTTGGCGTGCCGGTTCATGTTACAGCAGGATGTTGCGGGCGAGCGAGGGACATTTCCGTTTGATTGGCATAAAATTGCCAGACTGTTTCTGGAATTCCGCTACCGAGGTTTTTGCACATGTCGTATCGCCAGGGTTTTTTATGCTTGCTGGTTGGCTCACTTTCGACCGGCTGTTCCCAGGTTATCAAACCCAACTACACCTCATCCAAACCGGACATCATGCGCGTGGGTGGGGATGCACCCTCGGCCCCGAAGACCACCACCGAGAATGTCGGTTCGTTCTGTCTGGAAATTTCCGACAACTGGCATCAGGACGGCGAAACCCCCGACGGCCAGGCACTGTGGGCCAAGGACACCGCGCGTAAAGTCGTTCCGTGTAAGTAATCTCCCGGTAACCGTGTCACACCCTCTTGCACAAGCCGTTCAACACCCTATCCGTAAAGCTGACAATGCCGATGATGACGCCGTTCCCGATCTCCGGCGCGCGCAACAATGAAACCCACCGACACCGCGACCGTGGTGCCAGCAGATTCTGATACAGTGAGTGGTAGATGAAGGTGCCACCATGACCCAAACCAGGCAAGCGCACACCACCGACAACGCCTGGCACGCCCTGGACACAGCCGCGGTGCTGACGCGCGTGCGCTCAAGTTTCCAGGGCCTCGGCAGCGACGAGGCCGCCGCGCGCCTCGCGCAACACGGTCCCAACCAACTGCCGCAACCCAAACCGCGTAGCGCACTGCTGCGTTTCCTGCGCCAGTTTCACAACGTGCTCATCTATATGCTGCTGGCCGCCGGCCTCATCACCCTGCTGCTCGGCCATCGGGTGGACAGCGGCGTGATCTTCGGCGTGGTGTTCATCAATGCCGTGATCGGCTATCTGCAGGAAGGCAAGGCCGAGCGCGCCATGGAGGCGATTCGCGCGCTGCTCTCGCCCGCCGCATTGGTTATTCGCGATGGGCATGTACTCAGTGTAGCGGCGACAACACTGGTGACAGGCGATCTGGTGCAATTGCAATCCGGCGACAAGGTCCCCGCCGATCTGCGGCTGCTGCGCACGCGCGAACTGCGCATCGAAGAAGCCGCGCTCAGCGGTGAATCGGTGCCGGTCGACAAATCGCCGGAGGCGGTCGCCGCGCAGGCCATCCTCGGCGACCGCCATTGCATGGCCTTCTCCGGCACGCTGGTGAGTTCCGGCCAAGGCTTGGGCGTGGTGGTCGCCACCGGTATGGACACCGAGCTCGGCCGCATCAGCGGTCTGCTCGCCGAGGTGCCGGAACTCACCACGCCGCTGCTCAAACAGATGGCCGCGTTCGGACATCTGCTCACCTGGATCATCCTCGCGCTGGCCGCCGCGAGTTTCGCCTTCGGCGTGCTGCTGCACGGCAAGCCCTTGGACGAGATGTTTCTGGCCGCGGTGGCCTTGGCGGTGGCGGCGATCCCCGAAGGCCTGCCGGCCATCGTCACCATCGCGCTCGCGATCGGCGTGCAACGCATGGCCGCGCGGCATGTCATCATCCGCCGTTTGCCCGCCGTCGAAACACTAGGCTCGGTGAGCGTCATCGCCACCGACAAGACCGGCACGCTCACGCGCAATGAGATGACCGTCACCGGCATCGCCACCGCCGGTGGCTACATCGACATCAGCGGCGGCGGTTACGCACCCTATGGCGAGTTCCGCCACGACGGTCAGCCGATAAATCCCGAAACGCACGGCGATCTGCGCGAGATAGTACGCGCCGGCATGCTCTGCAACGACGCGCACCTGGAAGAACGTGGCAGCACATGGCAACCGCATGGCGACCCGATGGAAGCGGCGCTGTTGACTGTCGCACGCAAGGCCGGCCTGGACACCGAACGGACACGCACGGAACTGCCGCGCACGGACGCAATTCCTTTCGAGTCGCAACACCGCTTCATGGCGACCTTGCATCACGATCATGCCGGCCATGCCTTTGTGTTCGTCAAAGGCGCGCCCGAACAACTGCTGGAGATGTGTGCCCGACAACGCCTCGATGGCGAAGACCGGCCGCTCGACCCGCGCTATTGGCATGCGCAAATGCAGCGCATGGGCGAGAACGGTCAGCGACTGTTGGCTGTCGCCTTCGTCGCCACGCAAGCTGAACGACGCAGCATCCACTTCAAAGACGTACAAGGCGGACTGACCCTGCTCGGTTTGTTCGGTCTGATCGATCCGCCGCGCGAAGAGGCGATCCGCGCCGTGGCCGCCTGTCATGCGGCGGGCATTCAGGTGAAGATGATCACCGGCGATCATGCGGTCACCGCCGCGGCCATCGGCGCGCAATTGGGCATCGGCGTGGGACAACGCGTCGTCACCGGTGCCGACATCGAAGCGATGACCGCGGAGCAGCTACGCGTCTCCGCCGACACGGCGTCCATCTTTGCGCGCACCAGCCCGGAACACAAACTGCGCCTGGTCGAGGCCTTGCAGTCCGCGCAACAGACCATTGCCATGACCGGCGACGGCGTAAACGATGCGCCTGCGCTGAAACGCGCCGACGTCGGCGTCGCCATGGGCATCAACGGCACCGAAGCGGCCAAGGAGGCGGCCGAGATGGTGCTCACCGACGACAATTTCGCCTCCATCGTCGCCGGCGTCGAGGAAGGCCGCACCGTCTACGACAACATCAAGAAGTCGATGCTGTTCATTCTGCCGACCAACATGGCCGAGGCCATGATCGTTGTGCTAGCCATTGCGTTCGGCTATGTCTTGCCGATCACACCGGTGCAAATTCTCTGGGTAAATATGATCGCGGCCGTCACGCTCGCCCTGGCGCTCGCCTTCGAACCGGCCGAGGCAGACATCATGCAGCGCTCGCCGCGCGTCGCGCAGGAACCCATCCTGTCGGGGTTTCTATTCTGGCGTGTGGGTCTGGTGTCGGCACTCCTGGTGGCAGGCTGTTTCGGCTTGTTCATGCACGCCCAGGCCAGCGGTGCCAGCCTCGCCGAGGCGCGCACGCTGGCCGTGAATGCGCTGATCGCCGGTCAAGTGGTCTATCTGTTCAACACCCGGTTTCTATATCGATCCAGCTTCAGCTGGCAAGGTTTGACCGGCAATCGGGTTGTGCTGCTGATGGTCGTGCTGGTGTGCGTGTTCCAGTTGCTGTTCACCTACGCACCGTTCATGCAGACGCTGTTCGACACCACACCGCTGGATGGCACGGCCTGGGCGCGCATCGCCATCATGGCCGTGGCGATCTATGTCTGTGTCGAAGTGGAGAAGGTGTTGCTGCGCCGTTTCCATGGGCGGGAAGGCAGCTAACTTTCCCGGCCAGCCAGCTTGCCCGCCGACTTGTTGCTCAGCATATACACAATAATCAGCAGGGCCGGCAGACCCAACAGCGAGGAGTAGATGTAGAACGTGGTATAGCCGAAATGCTCGACGACCACACCGGAAAAGCCGGCGAGGATTTTCGGGAACAGCGTCATCAGCGAACTGAACAACGCATACTGCGTGGCGGTGTACGCCGTATTGGTGAGACTGGACAGATAGGCGACAAACACCGCCGTGGCAACACCGCCGGCAAGGCTGTCGGCACTGATGATCAGCGCCAGCGCGGTGATGTCGGGACCGATAAACGACAGCCAGGCAAACAGCACATTGCTGACAATCACCAGCACCGAACCGAGCAGCAGAATGCGCAGGATGCCGTAGCGCATCACTAGCACACCGCCGAGGGCCGCGCCGCCGATAGTCAGAAAGAAACCAAACAACTTCGTGACACTGGCGATCTGCGATTTGGTGAAACCCAGATCCAGATAAAACGGATTGGCCATCACCGCCATGGTGATGTCGGTGATGCGGTAGGTGCCGATCAACAGCAGGATCAGCAGCGCACTCTTACCGCTGCGGCGAAAAAACTCGGCGAACGGGCTGATCACCGCCACGGCGAACCATTCGGTGATACGCCCCCACAGTCGCCCCGCATGCAGTGCGTGGCTGAGTTCATGGGCGAGCCGCTCCTCCTGCAATTGCGTTTCGGTCTTGACGGCATGCTGCGGTTCGCGGATCACCAGCGTGGTAATAATACCCACCAGCGTGAAGCCGCACATCGCGAGATAGGCGATCTGCCAGTCCATTGCGTCGGCGATATACAACGCGCCCGCACCCGAGGCCAGCGTGGCCACGCGATAACCGAGGATATAACTCGCCGACATCGCCGCCTGATATTCCTTGGCGAGAGCCTCGATGCGATAGGCGTCGATCACCACATCCTGCGTGGCCGAGGAAAACGCCACCAGCAACGCATACAGAGCGAACACCTGAAGACTCTGTTGCGGCGTGCTGGAGGCGAGCAGCAGCAGACCCGCCGCAATGCCGCATTGCGCCAACAACAACCAACTGCGCCGCTGTCCCAACAGTTTAGTCAGCACCGGCAGCGGCAGCCGATCGACCAGCGGCGCCCACACGATCTTCACCGAGTACATAATGCCGATCCAACTGAAGAAGCCGATGGTGCCGCGATCGACATCGGCATCGCTCAACCAGGCTGACAGGGTGGAGAAAACCAGCAGAAACGGCAGCCCGGCGGAAAAGCCCAGAAACAACATGCCGAGCACGCGCGGCTGCGCATACACCGCAATGGCATCAATCCAGCTGGGGGCAGTTTGTGTCAGAGGACGCACCGTGCTTCACTGTGCTCGCACGGGTGAGGCATCACACCGAGCTTCCCGGGAACCGCGCGCATCAGGGTGCAATACCCGGGTAATCCAGGATGCTGGCGCGCAGATACACCGTCACGCCGGTTGCGGTATACGCCTCGACATGCTCAGTGGTCGTCGTGGCCGCATGGAAATCACCCGCGCGCAGCGTCAGATCGCCAAAGCTGAACTCGCCGTCCAAAACCAGGCATTCCTCGAAGCCATGGTGCCCGTGCGGCGGCATGCGCATGCCCGCCTGCGCGCGCAGCAGAAACGACTTGGTGCCACCCTGTTCATCGTAGGCGAGCATCTTGTAATCAATGCCGGGAATCAGCGTGCGCCAGCCCGCGCCGCCGCCGCGAATCGTCACCAGCGCGTCGCCCGCGGGTGTCGCATGGATGTGCTCCCCGCCATGTTCACCGCTGCGTTCCCCAATACGTTCGAGAATACGCGCGCGCAAGGACGGCGGCGGTGGGACCGGCGTCAGTCCATCGTACAGCGCCGCCAATACGGCGGGATCCATTATCTGATCCGGGATCGGATCGTCGTCGTGTCGGCTCACGATAAACCCTCCGGTGCCGGGGCGAACTGGACCAGCCGGTCCTTGAGCGTGTGCAGGGATTTGCGCAGCACGGTCTTGACGGTGCCGAGCGGCATGCCGGTCTGATCGGCGATCTCCTGATGACTTAAGCCCCGGAAAAAAGCCAACGCCAGCAATTGCCGTTCGACTTCTCCGAGCTGCGCCACCGCCGCGTGGATGGCCGTGGTGCGATCCAGCGCCAACAACAGGTCGAGCGGGCTCGCGTCACTGACTGCCTCATTACGCAGACCATCCGGATCGGCATGCGTCTCGGCCGGCTCGCGTCGGCGCAGATGATCCAGCGCGCGGCTGCGACACAGCATGAACAACCACGCCTGGGCGTTGCCGCGCGCGGCATCGAAGCGCTGCGCCTGTTGCCAGACCTGAAGATACACATCCGACATGACTTCCTCAGCCAGCGTCGCCATTTGAGTGATGCGCAGGATCAATGCGTAGGCGCGCGCCGACGTGGCATCGTAGAACGCGGCGAATGCCGCCTCGTCGCGATCGGCAACGGCGGCGAGCAACGCCTCCAGGCCGGCGGCATCCGCGGACTGCGCGCGTGTCACTGCCAGTGCCTGTGCATCTTCTTCCATCGGCGCAGTATACAGCCCGCTGTGCGCGGCGTGAAAGCCGATCGACATATCGGCCACATGCCGGGCATCACGGTCACATCCAAGCGGTGGTTTCCTGCGTATATGGGTCGTCATGGTGTTGTCGGGCAATACACGGATTGTGCACGCGTCCTATAGCTACTACGCAGGAACCGAAGGCCCGGATGCCACTACCCTGCACACGCACATATAACGGGATACGCATGAATCCAGCAGACGATAATTCACAGGGCGATAACTCATCCGACGATGCACATCCGGTGTTCATCCTGGGCGCGACCGGTTTCATCGGCCGTGCGCTGACGACAGAGCTGCTGGAACGCGGTTATTGGGTGCACGCGCTGGCGCGCCCGGATTCGGCGGGCAAACTGCCGGATGGATGCGTGCCGGTGATCTGCGACGCCCTCGCGGCACACAGTTTCGCCGCGTATATTCCGGCAGGTGCGACGCTGGTGCATCTGATCGGCACACCGCATCCGGCGCCGTGGAAGGTGAAACAGTTTCAGTCCGTCGATCTGGCCTCTGTCGACGCCCTGTTGCACGCGGCACGGATTGCCCATGCCGCCCACGACCTTGGTACGTGCTGGGACCGGGACGGCGCTGGCCCTTGCTGTTGTCACCACTGTATTGGTTGCTGCGGCGCATCCCGGCGACACGACCACAAGCGCTGCGTCTCGAACCGCTGCCGCTGCATGCGATGTGCGCGGCAATTGCGCACGCGGTTGCGCATCCGCCTGCCGGGGTCGCGGTGATGGATGTGGAGAAGATGCAGGCATACGCCTAACGTGCCCGCCATTCAACCCAAGCGCACACCACCGTCCACATCCAATATGCTGCCGGTCACATAGGGATTGGTCATCAGAAACGCCACGGCCTGCGCAATGTCATCGGGCGTGCCGTAACGCTGCACCCGGAGTTTTGCCGCGGCGCCGTCCAACATGGCCTGACGCGCTTCCGGCGCCATCCAATCATAGGCCGGCGTATCCACCAGGCCAGGTGAAACGACATTGACGCGGCGCGGCGCGAGTTCCTTTGCGAGCGTAACGCCCATGCGTTCGATCGCGCCGTTGACCGCCGCCAGACCGACCGTGCCCGGCAACGCCACGCGGGCTGCCGCTCCACTCACCAGAGTGATGGAGCCCTGTTTAGCGAGCTGCGGCAACGCCGCTTGCAGCGTATCGAAATAGCCCCAGAACTTGCTCGCGAAGGCCGCCTGCACGGCGTCCCGATCGAGTGACTCGAACGCGCCCCAGGTCGCCGGACCGGCGCCGGCCAGCACCAGATGATCGAACGCGCCGATGCGTGCGAACGCCGCGGCGATACCGGGCCGGTCGGCATAATCGAGCGGCTGACCGGCTATGTCATGCGCCAGTTTCGCCAGCGTTTCATCGACACGCGCCTGCGTGCGCGCAGTGATGACGACGCGATAACCCATTTGTGCCAGCCTCCTTGCGCAGGCAAAGCCAATGCCCGAACTGCCGCCGACGATGACGATGCTTGTCTCACTGGGTTTCATGACCGTCGCTCCTCTTAATAGCCGGGGCTTCACTTGTGCAGCAGCTTGAACGCATGATTGGGATTGAAGCCGTTGTTGAACAGATGTGTGATCCACACCATCGCCAGCGGCTCCAGGTAGCGCGCCTTGGTGATGTCACCGAGGTCGATACTGGCCGGCCAGCCCAGGGCGCGGATCAGACCGTCGACAACCTGCTTGGCCTGGGCATCGTTGCCGCAGATGAACATGTCGGGTTTGTCGCCGTTGAAGTCCGGCGCGACCATGTGCGGATGGCCCACGATGTTGAAGGCCTTGACCACGCGCGCGGCCGGCAGCCAGCGCTGGGTCTGCTCGCCACCCGAATCGCTGTGTCCCACCGTCAGCACCGGCGGCTGGCCCGGCGCGTCGAAGCGCAGCGGATTGGTCGCGTCGATCACCAGCTTGCCGGCGAAGTGTTCCGCCCCGGCGAGGCGAATGGCGTTTTCGACGTTGACCCCGCCGATGGCGAGCACGATCACCTCGCCAAACTGCGCGGCCTCGGCGAAGCTTGCCGCCCGCACCCCGGCGCCGATCTGCTCCAGCAACGCCTTGACCTTCTCGGCGCCCGGTTCCCGGGTGCCGATCACCACTTCATGACCCAGCGCGGCAAAGCCGCCCGCCAGTGTCCGTCCCACATCTCCGGTACCCAGAATCCCGATTTTCATAGCCGACCTCCGTTGAGTGCATTGAAAGAACTGTGAATACACTCTAGTCGGCGCCGCATACGGGATAAATACTCCTGGATTGGAAATACAATCCCGAATTCGGGACAATAGCCCCATGTTCAACGCCTCCACGCTACCCCTGTTCGTGACCGTTGCCCGGACGGGGAGTTTTTCCGCCGCCGCGCAACGGCTCGGCATACCCACCACAACTCTGAGCCGGCGCATCCAGGAACTCGAAGAGGCGCTCGGGGTGCGCCTGCTCAACCGCACCACGCGCAGTCTGTCGCTCACCGATGCCGGGGAACGCTATCTCGCCGAGGTGGAACCCATCGTGGAGGCGTTGGAGCAGGCCAACCGCGCCATCAAGCAATTGCGCGAAACCGTCACCGGCCGGTTGCGTATCACCGCGCCGTATCTGCTGGGCGAACTGTTTCTGGCCGACTGGGCGATCGCCTTTCAACAACAGCATCCTCAGGTCGCGATAGAGTTGCAGCTCGACAATCATCTGCTGGATTTGCCCGCGACCGGTATCGACCTGGCGTTGCGCGCCGGCATCCTGGAGGACACCTCGCTGATTGCCCAGCGGCTCTTCGATGTCGACTGGCTGACCGTGGCCAGTCCCGCCTTCCTGGCCCGGGCACCCGCGCTACAGCAGCCGACCGATCTGGCCCAGGTCGCCGTCATCACCACCCGCGTCGATCCCGGACGCGCCATCTGGCCCTTCGGCCGTGGTGAAAACGCCGTGAATTTGCAGATGGACAGCCGCTTGCAGGTCAACGATCTGCGTATCGCCTGCCAGGCGGCACAAGCCGGCCTGGGCATCGCCCGGCTGCCGCGCCTACTCGCGCAGACGGCCCTGACGGCTGGCACGCTGGTGGAAATACTGGCGGACTGGCGTGCCGAGGCGACACCCGTACAACTTGTCTATCAGCGTCGCCGCTTGCTGACGGCCGCACAGAAGGCGTTCATCCAGTTCGTGCTGGAGCAGGCACGCGATGCGCAGGCGGCATGGAGTTGAGGCAGGACGCGCTTACCTGCGCACATCCAGAACACCAAATCCTTCGTAATGGAGCATAGAGCCCTACGCAACCACCGGAGGAATACAGGATGTCACAGCCATCGTTCGTCATGCCGACGCCCACGGCGCCTGTCGAGCTGCCGATGTCCCAGCTCATCCAGGCGCTCAGTCACGCATTGGATCTCACCGAGGGACAACCGCGCGGACATTGTGTGCGCTGTACCTGGATCGGCATGCACATCGGCATGGAACTCGGCCTGGATACCGCACGGCTGTCCGATCTGCACTACACCCTGCTACTGAAGGATGTCGGTTGCAGCAGCAACGCCTCACGGTTGTTCGAGCTCTACGGTTACGACGACCTGGCCGTCAAGCACGATTTCAAACTGATCGACAGCGATCATCGCAGCCAACTGGCCCGGTTCGTTCTCACCCACGCCGGCGTGGGTGAGGCCCTGGGCCAACGGCTGCGCCGCGTGCTTGGTCTGGCGGCGCACGGCGAAGACCATGCCAGCGAACTCATCGCGGCGCGCTGTGAACGCGGGTCCAGCACGGCCCTGCGCCTGGGGTTGGGCAAGGCGGTCGCCGACGGCATCTTCAGCCTCGACGAACACTGGAATGGCAAGGGCAAACCGCAGGGCCTGCATGGAGATGCAATACCACTCGAATCGCGCATCGCCCTGGTGGCGCAAGTCGCCGGCGCCGTCGCCGATGTGGTCGACGCCAAGAGCACCTACACCTACGGTCACAGCACTCGCGTGGCGCTGTATTCCGATCTCATCGCCCAGCAGATGGGACTGCCCCTGCACCACCAGCGTTGGCTCCGCCGCGCCGCCCTGCTGCACGACCTGGGCAAATTGGCGGTCAGCAACGCCGTGCTGGAAAAACCGGGATCACTGACCCCGGAGGAATGGAACCAGGTCAAGGCGCACCCGCGCTATACGGAAGAGATCCTGATGCGGATCGGGCCGATGCGCGAGCTCGCCCGCGTTGCCGGCGCACACCACGAACGGCTTGACGGAAAGGGCTACCCGAAGGGCTTGTGCGGCGACGAGATCGCTCTGGAGACGCGCATCATAACCGTCGCCGACATCTTCGATGCCATCACCGCCGAACGCCCCTACCGCGGCGCCATAGAACAGCCGCAGGCCATCGCCATGATGGAAAAAACCCGCGACAGCGCCGTTGACGGCGGGGTATTGGATGCGCTTATTCGCGGGCTTGGCATTTGAGCCTATGGTCTGTGACCGTTCCGGCAAGACCGCTGTCGCGCATATGAACGCCACATCTCAGGGATCACAGTCCGCGTGTATCGTAGGCCGGTTGTACAACTCGACGCTTTCCTGCTCATTCGGGTCGGTTCGGGCCACGATGGCTCGCGCCTCCTCGGTTGTGCTCAGATTGACCGGCTGATGCGGAACATCAGCTGGGATGAATACGAAATCGCCCGCTTCATTCACTACAGACTGGCACAGTCCCTCGCCATAGCGGGTGCGTACCCGTCCTTTCAGGATATAGATGGCGGTTTCATAGCCGCGATGCAGATGCGGCTTGGCGGCGGCGCCGGCCGGGATGACCACCAGGTTCATGGATATTCCCTTCGCGCCGGTATTGTCGCCGGAGATACCCACGAAGTTCGGCAAGCCTTGGCGGGTCGTTATCGCAGCATCTGGCCGGATGGTTACGACACCGCCGCCCGTCGTGTCCGCGTGCACCACAACTGGCTCCATGATTGCAGACGTGATGAATATTGCTCCTATCAACAGTGATCGTATCGCGTGCATCGCCACCCCTTCGATGATTTCAGCAACCGCCATTAAAAATCATTCATGCCGACACCGTTCTCGGCCAGAAATTCCCGGTACGCCGACGCACGCACGATCTGGGTGCCGTCGCAGTTGAAGGCCAGCGTCACCAGTCCCGCAACCAGGCACAGCGTAAGACTGCGCAAATAGTAATTCGGAATCTGGCGCAACAGCCGCAGGCTGCCGACGACGCATTCCGCATCCTGCCGGTCCACCATCGACCAGTCGGCGTTGCGCCGACGGATCAGCGGCGACCAGTGCCGCGGCAGATGGCGGCGAACAGACACATGGTCAATCGCAGCATGGATACGTCGAATGACGGCCGCCTTCTCGCGATAACCGACCACCGGAAAATGCCGGTCCACATAGACCGGATCGCAGAGATCCTCGACGCGGTGCACCTCCTCGCGCCGGTCCTCACGGAGGAGGAGGAGGCCGTCTCCTTCTCGCTCTCGCCCTACTTCCTCGTGAACCTCGACCCGCTCACGATCGGTCTCGAGGTCCCGATGGCCGGGTTCGTGCAGCCCGGCGACACCGTCTTCATGCTCGCGAACGCGAACCTCGACCTGCGCTTCGGCCACCACTTCGGCGACGCGATCCCGTTCGGGTTGAGCTACGGAGTCCAGGCGTGGTTCCCGACCGGGGGCGCGCGCGCCGACACGCTGGCGCTCGCCAACCTCCTCGCGGCGCCGCGGTTCCTGCATCAGCAC
>JACRMO010000257.1 GCA_016214925.1 Gammaproteobacteria bacterium | reverse complement strand
GCAGGCGCCGAGGAAATCGTTCTCCGCCAGCGCGCCCGGCGGGCGCAGCGCTTCGGCCGGCAAGGCCGCCGAGCGTTGCGCATACAAGCCGATGCCGAGACCGAACAACGCCACCCCACCCGCGGTGCGGGCCATGTCCACCAGAAAACGGCGGCGGGCGGCGTTGGTTGTTTGCGTTGCCATAGTCCTCTTCATCCGTACTCGTTTGCGCCCCTCACCCTAACCCTCTCCCCGCTCGCGGGGAGAGGGGACATTCTCCCTCTCCCGTCTTGCGGGAGAGGGCCGGGGTGAGGGTGAGTGACGTTCCTATTTTGCTTATGCCTCGACCGCCACCACTTTCACCGCGCACTTCTTATAGTCCGTTTCCTTGGACAGCGGATCGGTGGCATCGAGCGTGACTTTGTTGACCAGACGACTGGCGTCGAACCACGGCACGAAGATCAGGCCCGGCGGCGGCAGATTGCGCCCGCGCGTCTCGACACGCGCGATGATCTCGCCGCGCCGGCTGACGACCTTGGCCGTCAAACCGCGGCGCAGACCGCGCTTCTTGGCATCGTCGGGATGCATGAAGATCACCGCATCGGGGAAGGCTTTATACAACTCGGGCACGCGCCGTGTCATGGAACCGGAGTGCCAGTGTTCCAATACGCGACCGGTCGACAGCCACAGATCGTATTCGGCGTCCGGACTTTCCGCGGCCGGCTCGTAGGGCGCGGAGATAATGTTGGCGCGCCCATCCTTGTTACCGTAGAACTGAATGCCCGCGCCTTTGGCGACGAACGGATCGTAACCTTCACGGTAACGCCACAGCGTTTCCTTGCCGTCGACCACCGGCCAACGCATGCCGCGCACTTGGTGATATTGGTCGAACTCGGCGAGGTCGTGACCTTTCTTCGGTCCTTGCGTGCCGAAGATGCGGTATTCCTCGAACAGGCCTTTCTGCGGATAAAAACCGAAGGCCTCCATTTCGCTGTTGGCGTAGACGTTGCCGTGACCGTCCTTCACCTCTTGCTTGGGGAACTTGTCCACTTGGCCGTTGGCATAGAGCACGTCGAACAGTGTCTTGCCGCGCAGGTCCGGTGACTTGGCCAGGAGTTCTTCCGGCCACACCTCCTCGACCTTGAAGTGCTTGGAGAACTCCATCAACTGCCACAGATCGGACTTGGCCTCGCCCGGCGCGTTCACCTGCTGGCGCCAGAACTGGGTACGCCGTTCGGCGTTGCCGTAGGCGCCTTCCTTCTCGGTCCACATCGCCGTCGGCAGGATCAGATCGGCGGCGGTCGCGGTGACGGTCGGATAGGGATCGGACACGACGATGAAGTTGTCCGGATTGCGATAACCGGGGAAGGTTTCCTCGTTCATGTTGGCCGCGGCCTGCATGTTGTTGTTGCACATTACCCAATACGCATTGAGCTTGCCGTCCTTCAACATGCGGTTCTGCATCACGGCGTGATAACCGATCTTGCCGGGGATGGTGCCTTCCGGCAGCTTCCAGACTTTCTCGGCAAAGGCGCGGTGTTCCGGCTTCTTCACGATCAGATCCGCCGGCAGGCGATGCGAGAAGGTGCCGACCTCGCGCGCGGTGCCACACGCGGAAGGCTGGCCGGTCAGCGAGAACGGCGAATTGCCCGGCTCGGAGATTTTGCCCATCAGCAGATGCACATTGTAGAGCAGGTTGTTCGCCCACACGCCACGCGTATGCTGGTTGAAGCCCATGGTCCAGAACGAGGTGACCTTCTTGTTCGGATCGGCATAGGTCTTGGCCAGCCATTCCAGTTGTTCCTTGGGCACGCCGGAGAGCTTCGCGGTGTAGTCCAAAGTGTAGGGCTCGACCGACTTGGCGTATTGCTCGAAGCTGATCGGCTCCATCACGTCGAGCTTGTCCATGGCGGAATTCTTCGCCGCCTTCTCCAGCGCATGCGTGGGCCGCAGGCCGTAGCCGATGTCGGTGGCCGCCTGGGTGAAGTTGACGTGCTGGTCGATGAAGTCCTGCTTATAGGCCTTGGTCTGGATGATGTAGTTGGCGATGTAGTTGAGGATCGCCAGATCGGTCTGCGGCACGAACACCATGCCGTTGTCGGCCAGCTCGAAGCTGCGATGCTCGAAGGTCGACAGCACATGCACCTCGCTACCCGCTTTGGTCAGACGCGTGTCGGTCAGGCGCGACCACAGGATCGGATGCATCTCCGCCATGTTCGAGCCCCACAACACGAAGGCATCGGCGTTTTCCAGATCGTCGTAGCAGCCCATCGGCTCGTCGGCGCCGAAGGCGCGCATGAAACCGACCACCGCCGAGGCCATGCAATGGCGCGCATTGGGATCGAGGTGGTTGGAACGGAAGCCGGCCTTGTACAGCTTGGCGGCGGCATAGCCTTCCCAGATAGTCCATTGCCCGGAACCGAACATGCCAACCGTGGAGGTGAGTTCCTCGGCGGTCTTGCCCTTGTTCGCCTCCATATCGTGCTTGAGCGCGGCCTTCCATTTCTCGGCCATGATGGCGAAGGCCTCGTCCCAGGACACCGGCTCGAACTCGCCTTCTTTGTCGAAGTGGCCATTGCGCTTGCGTAAGAGCGGCGTGGTCAGGCGATCCTTGCCGTACATGATCTTGGACAGAAAGTAACCCTTGATGCAGTTGAGGCCGCGATTGACCGGCGCATCCGGATCGCCTTGTGTGGCCACCACACGGCCGTCCTGCGTGCCGACCAGCACGCTGCAACCGGTGCCGCAGAAGCGGCAGGGCGCCTTATCCCAGCGAATCGCGTCCTGTTTGGTCAACACGGCGTGGCTGACGCCCGGCAGAGTCACGCCCGCGGCCACGGCGGTCGCCGCGGCGGCATTGGCCTTGATGAAATCGCGTCGGGTAATGGACATCGCAGTGCCTCCTTTAATGGGATTCGTCTAGATATTGGTGATACACCATGGATGCCGAGAGCACGCCGGGCACATCGTGCAGACTCAGCACGGTGTCGGCGAGGTCACGGTCGCTTTCCTCTTCCACGGTGACGATCAAACGGCCGTCTTCGGTTGCGGCATGGATTTCAACGCCCGCGATGTCCGCGAGCCGCGCGCGCACGGCGGCGAGTTTCTCGGGACGGGCGCGGACGATTACACCGGAGATGTTCATCGGCGGTTTCCTCAGGATGCGGGTTGGGATGTGGATTGAGTGGCGCGCTCGGCGAATGCGAGGGCGTGACTGGGACAGACGGCATAACATGTGCCGCAGCCATTACAGGCCTGCGCATCGATCAGCGGCTGCAAACGACCGCCAAGTTCCGGACGGAAACGGATGGCATCCGCCCCACAGTGTTCGCCGCAGACGCGGCACAACACGCCATGGAGAGACAGGCAATGGTCTTCAACGTGGGCCGCGAGTCGCCACGGGGTGTGCTCGACACCCTGGAAACGCCGCGTCAGCGCGCCTTGCGCGCAGGCATCGACGCACTCGCCGCAGAAGCTGCACCCGCCGCGACTGAAGTCGATGACCGGATAGCCACCCGCGCCTGCGCGCAGCAAACCGCGCGGACAATCGTCCGCACAGGCGTTGCAGCGGGTGCACAGATCGACGAACCGGGCCTCGGGCACCGCCCACGGCGGACGCTGCGACGCGCGACGACCGCTGAAATCACCGCGAAGAAATTGTGTTCGACTGATGGATATCGACATGAGCCCCGTCACCTCACGATTGCGGGGTCACTATGCCCACATGCGGTGCAACAAGCCTTGACTCATATCAAGATGTGCCATCAACCTGCACATGGTTAAATTTATTACGGAATTCTTATATGCCTGACGAGTTCAGTCAGGAACTATGACGATATCGGCCTCGGCCGTGGCCTTGTCGATGCGGATATGCAGCTCGCAGTAGGCCGGCGTTGGCGTGGGTTCATCGCCGCAACTGCAACCGCCGATGATCTCGGTGAAGAACACGCCAACCAGGGCCACGATCGCGGGTCCGTCATCGGCGCTGCGCAACAGCGTGACGGTGAGCTCGCTGTCGTCGACGAGCCCGCCGTAGCTGACGCCTTTGTCCAAGGGCAAGACACCTTTACCCAGATACGCGATTTCGCGCTTCAGGCTCTGGGCAAACGCATCCGTATTCCAATCGCGCACGGCGCCGATGAGTTTCGCCATCACTCGGTCAGCGCCGCATCCGTGTTCCAGGCCGACACCACAAACCGCAACTTGCCGCGGATGCCCGGTACGGTGTCGCTGTCGAACGGCACGCTCACCTCGACTTTGCCGCCGCGCAGACTCTTGGTGTCGATCTCGGTATGCGCCGCAGTCACGCCCTGATTCTGCCACGCATAATTTACCTGCCACTTATCGCCTTTGGCCTCGGGCGGAATCATTTCGAGCACGATTGAATTGCGGAACAGATAACCACCTTCGTAATGCTCGTTCACCCACAGCTTGCGGTCGATTTCGTAATCGGGCACGCGCACGCCCAACGACAGGCTGTAGGCCAGCGAGCGCCGAGTTTTGACCACGCGCGAACGGTTGGCGAGGAACACCGTCGACAGATAATGCGTGCCGTTCTTCTTCGGCGCCGCCGTCCATTCCTCATGCGTGAGACACGCAACCGAATCCTCCTCGGCGGTGCGGCGTGTGAGAAACCACAGCTTGCCGCGCGGCGACGCCAGCACCTCGAACTGATATAGCGCATTGACCTTGCGGCCCTTGTCCGCGGCCTCCTTCACTTCGGGCGGCACGCGGATATCGTCTATATCGACCCAGATATCCACGCGCACATCGCCGAACAGGAAGCGCGCGAGATTCTGGTAGGCCTCTTCGCTGTTGACGATCCCGTAAAAGCCCGAGTGCGACCGGTAGGTGAACGCCCGCGCGCAGGGCATGCCGGGTTCGCCGTTGGCCTTGAGTCCGCTCACGGTCGCGTTGTCGATACGCACCAAACCGTCGCTGCCGTGGCCGGCAAAGGTGCGCGACGCGCCGAGCGCGACTTCGTAATCCATGCGGTTGCTGCCGACCATGCAGAACACGCGCTCCGGCGGGAAACGTTCTTCCGGCAACCAATCGACGCGCCCCGTTTTGGCGTAGACATCGTTCAGATCGAGATAGCGCGCCATCTCTTTCTGGTTGAAATTGTTCATGTCGTCCAGGCTCAACCAGGACGGAATATTCACCCCCGCCATTTCGATGCCGTTGTGCGGCGTGGCATAGGTAAAGAACTTGTCGACGTACTTGCTGGCGTTCTTGGGATCGTTATGCGGATTCTGCAACAGCCCGCGGCAAACCAGCCCGCCCATCGAATGCGCGACCAGATAGCAGCGGAAAGTCTCGGGCGTGATGCCGTTGTCGGGATTCGCGCAGACCAGCTCGCGCACGCGCAGAATCAGCTCACCGAGTTTGGCCGAAAACACGTCGATGGACGGCGTCTTGCCCAGGCCGAGCAGCCGCGAGGCCTCGTCGTAATAGCGGTAGATGATGATCGAGCGGCTATCGAGTTTGTTGGCCGGATCGGCGCTCCACTCGGGATCGAGAATGTCGTAGCCGTCTTCATAGACATCGCGGTAGTTGAAATCCGAGGCCAGCCGCACCACCGGCGACTCGAAGATATATTTGCGCGGCTGGCGCGTCTTGTCGGGCACGGCGCGGTAGACGGTCGAACCGAGATTGAAACCGCAGAACGGATCGGCGGTGGTTTCGTCGATCTCCCCGGGCGTCATCGCATAGCCGCGCACGTAGATGATCGGATGAAATGGGGTGTTCTTGTTGGGCATGATGTTCTCCTCGTGTTGCAGATTCCGTTCGGTGAAGATGTACATCGAAGGTCGAGCGACGCAGCGCAGTATAGGCCTAAATGGGTGGTTTCTACAGACTCCACAAACGATTCCGCGCGTAAGCATTGAGACACGTTGGCAAAGCGAAAATGCGCGCACGCACACCGTCGTGCGCTGTACGAATATTCGTACAGCGCACGCATTGCCTCGCACCCATCCGTTCGGTACAGTGGCGCCCCGCCCGCGCGGCAAACGCGCACCGAGCGTCACAACACGCTTGCCATACCTATAATCCGAGGAGATCTTTCGACATGACGGACGCCGTGATTTACGAAGACCTGAAAAAGAATCTGCAAGGGCTGCGCAATTTCATCCTCAACAACGAGCTCACCCTGCGCTCGGGCCTGGAGACGATGGCGACCGTCGTGCCGCAGATCCGCCACCTGACCGGCAACCTGGTCAGCATCATGGAGCAGTTCCACTCCACCCTGAACGGCGTCAAGAAGATCACCATGAACGACATCGAACTGCTGATGGCCTTCTCCGGTCACCTGCAGAGCTTTCTGTCCGGCAACCCGCTGCTGCCGGCGGAGCCGGAACACCAGGGCGATCTGGTGCGCAACACCCAACTGCTGGCCGGCCTGAACTCGCTGGCGCAGATGCGCGAAGAACTGGCCCAGCTCACCGAAGACATCATCTTCCAGGTGCGCGGCCTGCGTTCCGATGAGCATGCGCCGTCGCCGAGCTGGGTGAATTGAGGGATCTGAGGCGGAATCAGAGCAAGACTAGACTCTCACTCTGATTCCGGTTTCGACCTAACAGGCTGTTGAAGAATGCGATCAGGGGATGCAGCGCAAGGCGGAGACGGACGAAAAAGCGGAGTTTACACAGAGTAAATGAGCATTTTGAGTTCGTCTCCAACGCAGCGATGCGCCACTCAGCGCGTTTTTCAACAGCCTGCTAAACCGTCGCGCGCAACTCCGCCCGGGCCGAGCCGATCACGCGCAAGGCCGAGCGCAGCAACAGCCACACCAAGCCCAGCGCCACGACAGTATCCGGCCAACTTGAACCGGTGAACCACACCGTGCCTGCCGCCACGAACACGGACAGGTTCGACGCGATATCGTTGCGCGAGCATTCCCACACCGACGACATGTTCACATCCTCGTGACGGTGGCGCGTCAGCAGCAGCAGGCACACGCCATTGGCGGCAAGACCCAGCAGACTGAACGCGCCCATGACCTCGAACAGCGGCACGCTCGGCACGAACAGCTTGTAGACGATCTGCGCCGCCACCACTGACGCGCCGAGTAAGATCAGCCCGCCCTTGAACAGCGCCACCTTGGCCTTCACCGCCGCGCCGCGCGACACCGCATACAGACTCAAGCCGTAGGTCAGCGCATCGCCGAGATTATCCAGGCTGTCGGCCAACAGAGCGGTGGATTTGCCATACAGCGCGGCGGCCACAATGACCAGGAACATCACGGCATTGATGCCAAGTACGATCCGCAAGGTGCCACGCTGGTGTTCTTGCAGCGCGTCGAGGGAGCAGTTGTTGTTGCAGCAGCCGGCCATGATGGAATGCACGCGCCTCGAAAACGGGGGGAAACTTAGCCTTTTCGAAGTGTACCTCATCTCTGTGGGAGATTTGCTGGCCTCTTCGCAAACGGTCACGGCTTTCCGAGCACATGCTCGATGCGGCGATCCGGCACCAGCCACATCAGCGCCACCAGCACGTAGAGCGCCTGGGAGATCCATGGCGACCAGGACGCCGCCACAATGGCGAGCAAATACAGGATCGGCGATGCCTTGCCCTTCCAGTCGCGGCCGACGGCCTTCTGCAACAGCGAGTCCGGGCCCTGCGCGGCGATGATCCGTTGCTGAAGAATCCAGTAAGCGACGGCCGCCATCAGCAGCACCACACCATACAGTGCCGAGGGCATGGCGGCGAAGTGATTCTCGCCCATCCAACCCGTCGTGAAGGGAATCAGCGACAGCCAGAACAACAGATGCAGATTGGCCCACAGCACCGGCCCCGTCACCGCGTGCAGGGTGTGCAGCATATGGTGATGGTTGTTCCAATAGATGCCGAGGTAGATGAAGCTCAGCACATAACTCAGGAACACCGGGATCAGCGGCAACAGCGCCGCGAGGTTCTCGCCGTGCGGTACCTTCAGCTCCAATACCATGATGGTGATGAGGATGGCGATCACGCCATCGCTGAAGTCCTCCAATCTGTTCTTGCCCATGCCTAGCTCGCTCAGATTTCTCAGGACAATGATCGTATACCCGTGACGCATGCTTGACACATATTGGCATGCTTACACAGGATTGGCGCGGCCTATCAGCGCAACACCTACACATCCAGGTAACATTACGCCGATAAAATACTGTATTACCCCATGCGTATTATGCGTTAGAGAACGAAT
>JACRMO010000256.1 GCA_016214925.1 Gammaproteobacteria bacterium | reverse complement strand
GAAAACGATGCCGCCCTACTACATCTAGGGCTTATATATGATGCTTTCAGCCAATGGCACCAAGCAGCGCAATATCTTCGCCAGGCAGTTGCCCTCAAACCATCTAATAGTCTCGCGCAGAAAAAGCTGGCAGAGATGCTACTACTTATTGGGGATACAGATGCCGCATTGATGCATGCAAAAAAGGCGTTATCGCTTGATCCTGAAGACAGTGACCCTATCCATCTAATCGCTATAATCCATAAGACCCAGGGAGATATGAACACAGCAATAAGATTTTTCGAGAAATGCATTGAAATAAATCCCATCAATGGCGCGGCATATGGCGAACTAGTGAGATCCAAAAAGATTACCACTGGAGATTACGGATTAATCAAACGCATGGAGGCTCAACTCGCGAAAGGCATGCCCGCAGCTTCGCGCAGCCAATTTCAGTTTGCGCTTGCCAAGGCTTATGACGACCTGAAAGAATATGATAAGGCTTTTAACAACTTACACCAGGGCAACCTGCTGCTTCAAGGACAATTCTCACTCAGCAAATTCAAGCGCGACGTGAGTAAAACTAAAAAAGCATATAAATCCGTTTCGATTGCGCAACTGAGGGATTCAGGCAATCCATCGGATGCACCGATATTCGTCGTCGGCATGCCCCGATCAGGCACAACCTTAATCGACCAAGTTCTATCAAGCCACTCGCTCGTTCATAGCCTAGGAGAATCCCATGAAATTGAGCTTGGTGGCCATGACGCCTGCAAGGAAGCAGGCCTAGAATACAAACCCTACACGCTCCCCAAGATCAGCCCCGATCTGGTAATTAAATATGCGCAACGCTATCTTGATCGAGCAAATGCCGACGCACCCGCGGCGCGGCGCATTATAGATAAAATGCCCGCCAATTTTTTTAAGATCGGCCACATCCTGACGCTGTTTCCCAACGCTAAAATCATACATTCAAAGCGACACCCATTGGATACCGGTCTTTCCTGTTACTTCCAGAGATTCACAGCATCGATCCACCTGGAATGGAGCAATGATATGGCGATGCTGGGTGAATACTATCGCGGCTACGCGGACATTATGGAATTCTGGAAACAGCGTTTCCCCGCACAGATATTGGATGTCCAATACGAGGATCTGGTCAATGACCTGGAGAAGAATGTGCATCGCATAATCGCTTTCGTAGGCCTCGAATGGGAAGACGCCTGCCTGAATTTCCACCAGTCAAAACGTATCGTCCAGACGGCCAGCCTGTGGCAGGTGCGCCAACCGCTATACACGAGTTCGGTGTGCCGCTGGAAACCCTATGCAAAGCACCTCGGACCCTTAGTGGACTCGCTTGGCGACATCCTGACCGAGACTGACTACCAAGCCTTACGTGAAGCCGGGCTGAATAAGAAGCGACCAAGTGGGTGGATCAGACGTCTTCTTTCCAAGCACTGACAACGGCACCTGCTCTCAAGGAGTGAGCGCTGTTGCTGATGCCTATTTGAAGACCACATCCCAGTGCGCTATGGCGAGCGCACCATCACAGCATGATTTATCTCATTTACCAGCTTCGCATCGTACCCCAGCGATTTCAGCCGCGCGGCAAACTCCAGATGGAACTTGGCCTTGCCGTAGACCTTCAGGTTCTTTTGCTGCTTGAACTGTTTCGCATGGGACACAATGTCATCAAGCGCCGATTCGAAACGCTGCTTTGCCGACCGCGCGCCTTTCTGGTCGGTCTTGTCATTCTGTTTCTCGATCAGATTGGGTGGCAGATTACTGAAAAACTCTTCGGCCAGAAACCGGGCAAAGGCCGTAATCTCTTTGTTCTTCTTTCCGAACCAAAACATCGTCCTCTCCAGAGTCAATGCACCCTCGCATTCTAGTATGGGAATATCACTCAGTGCACCAGACATCACACGATGGACCGACGGCACGGCATGCCCCATCCGCAAGCGCCCCGTGACGGAAGTCGCGAAGACGCGACATCGAGGAAATTTGCCATGGCCAATGCACGCGTCCACCCACCTCATGCGGGTCGTCCTGGGAACAACCTGACGCTGCGCGTCACTCGCTGACCCTCCATAGCACCCACTCAGGTGACTCACCGCGTCACCTCCTCCCGCCTACCGGGTTTGCCTTCACGCAAAGTACTGATGTGCGCGGGCACACAGCGGGCCACGGGATTAAAGATATCAGCCGCTTGGACGTAACCCTCCATGTCCTGCGGGCAGGAGCACAGGGAAATAGAGCATTTGGCACGATCCCTGCTGTAGCAACCAGCAAGATCGGCTTCCCGGCCCGCGGTCCCAACACCGCCAACCGTACCACCCCGGTCGAAAGATCACTCGCCCATCACAGGAGTCACACCATGAATAAACTACAGCAGGGTTTTACCCTAATCGAACTGATGATCGTCGTCGCGATTATCGGTATTCTGGCCGCGATTGCGCTGCCTGCCTACACGGATTACACGATCCGTGCAAAAGTAACCGAGGGTCTGGGTATTGCCAGTTCCAATGGCGTGGCCACCGGTCTCACCGGCTTGTCTACGATTACCTGCGCCGCAGGGACCATTAGTGCCAGTGTTGCCACTGGAATTAACGGTGTAACAGTCACTTTTGACTTGGTGCCGACGGTAAATGCAGTTACCGGTGGCGTCGAATGGGACTGTAACAATCCCACACCAGACCCGAAGTATGTTCCGGCTGAGTGCCGCACTTAAGGAAGATCAATGGGGTCAGGCTCGATTGACCATCAGAGACTAACCTAGTCACTCAAGAGACCGCCTCGGCGGTCTCTTTTTTTTGCCCTCGCCCCCCGGTAAAGTTCCCCCCGAATCAGACGCCATATAGAGAGTTGGGGCCAGGACTTGCCCAGGGCGGGCATAACCCCGACAATCGTTCCCGGCCAAGAGCTTAAGTAACCCTGGACAACGCGTCATTCCGGGCGAAGCGTAGCGCAGACCCAGAATCCAGTGGCTTCTGGATTCCCGCTTGCACGGGAATGACGGAACTTCAAGGTCAAGGCGCCTTAAACACTGGACGGTTTTCAGCCTGAGGGTAGTACATGGCATCCCCTAATCCCCGTATTCAACTGAGCGGCCTGAGCCGGCGACTGGTCACGGACGGCATCCTGGAAGAGGCCGCCGCGCTCGGCGCCATCGAGGCTGCGCAGAAGAAACGCCAACCACTCAACAGCTATCTGGTCGAACACAAGCTGGTCAGCAGCGCGACCATCGCCAATCTGTCCGCGCAGGAATTCGGCATTCCGGTGTTCGACCTCGCGGTGATGGACCTGGACGCGGCACCCATCAAGCTGGTCAACGAAAAGCTCATCCGCCAGCACCGCGCCCTGCCGCTGTTCAAACGCGGCAACCGCTTATTCGTGGCGGTATCCGACCCGACCAATCTGGCCGCGCTGGACGAGATAAAATTCCACACCGGTGTCACCACCGAACCGATCCTGGTCGAGGAAGACAAGCTCAGCAAGATCATCGATCAGGCCCTGGACAAGGCCGACACCAGCCTGACGGACGTGGGCATGCTGGACGAGGATCTGGAAAACCTCGACATCATCGCCGGTGGCGAGGACGAGGCTGGCGACAAGGACACCTCGGATATCGACGAGACGCCGGTGGTGCGCTTCGTCAACAAGATCCTGCTCGATGCCATCAACCGTGGCGCCTCGGATATTCACGTCGAGCCCTATGAGAAAACCTACCGCGTGCGTTACCGCCAGGACGGCGTGCTGTACGAGGTCGCCTCGCCGCCGTTGGCACTGGCGCCGCGCATTTCCGCGCGCCTGAAGGTGATGAGCCGCATGGACATCGCCGAACGGCGCTTGCCGCAGGACGGGCGTATCAAGATGCACCTGTCCAAGAGCCGTGCCATCGACTTCCGCGTGAACTCTTGCCCGACCTTGTTCGGCGAAAAGATCGTGCTGCGTATTTTGGACCCGAGCAGCGCCAAGCTGGGCATCGATGCGCTCGGCTACGAGGACGAACAGAAACAAATCTATCTCGCCAACCTGAACAAGCCCTACGGCATGATCCTGGTGACCGGCCCGACCGGTTCCGGCAAGACCGTGTCGCTGTATACCGGTCTGAACATTCTGAATACGCCGGATCGCAACATCTCCACCTGCGAAGACCCGGTCGAAATCAACCTCGCCGGCATCAACCAGTGCAATATGAACCCCAAGGCTGGGTTCAATTTCGCCGACGCCTTGCGCGCCTTTCTGCGCCAGGACCCGGATATCATCATGGTCGGTGAGATTCGCGACCTGGAGACCGCCGAGATCGCCATCAAGGCGGCCCAGACCGGGCACATGGTGATGTCGACCCTGCACACCAACGATGCGCCGCAAACCCTGGCACGTCTGGCCAATATGGGCGTGCCGCCCTACAACATCGCCTCGGCGGTGAATCTGATTATTGCGCAGCGTCTGGCGCGGCGGCTGTGCAACAATTGCAAACGCCCGGCCAATGTCCCGGCGCATACCTTGATCGAAGAGGGTTTCACCCAGGCGGAAGTTGACGCCGGTCTCAAACTCTACGCCCACAACCCCGACGGGTGTGACCAATGCACGGGCGGTTACAAAGGGCGTGTGGGAGTATATCAAGTGATGCCGATCTCCGAAGAGATGTCGCGCATCATCATGGACGGCGGCAACGCCATCCAACTGGCCGATCAGGCGAAGAAAGACGGCGTGGCCGATTTACGCCTGTCCGGCCTGCGTAAAGTGAAACAGGGCATGACCAGCCTCGAAGAAATCAACCGCGTGACCAAGGACTAAACCATGGCGGAAAAAGCACTCAAACTCGACGTCTTCGCCTGGGAAGGCACGGACAAGAAGGGCAATCGCGTCAAAGGCGAGAGCCGCGGCAACAACGCGAATCTGATCAAGGCCGAGCTGCGGCGGCAAGGCGTGGTCCCGCTCAAGGTGAAGAAGAAATCCGCGCTCGGCAATGTGGGCAAGGGCAAGGCCATCACGCCAAAGGACATCGCCATTTTTATGCGCCAATTGGCCACTATGATGGCCTCGGGTGTGCCTCTGGTGCAGGCCTTCGACATCATTGGCAGGGGCCATGAAAACCCGAACATGCAGACGCTGGTGATGACCGTGAAGGGCGATGTCGAGGGCGGCAGCAATCTGGCCGATTCGATGCGCAAACACCCGCTGTATTTCGACGACCTAGTATGCAACCTGATCGAAGCCGGCGAGGCCGCCGGGCACTGGGAGT
>JACRMO010000255.1 GCA_016214925.1 Gammaproteobacteria bacterium | reverse complement strand
TTTTTCTTCCGGCGGCGCCGGTGCGGGTTTTTCCGCCGAGGCAAGCAGCAACACCGGCACGCTCTACGCCTCCGCACTGTAACGCGGCATCGATCCAGCATTGGTCTCGGCCCGGCTTTCCAGCTTGAGCAGATCCTGCAAAGTGGACAGCTCGCGGTGTACCGCTTCCAGATCCGGCTCGCCGTCGTCGTTGGTCAGCGGCGGAATGCTTACGCGCTTCGGTACGGGTGCAAACAAGGGATCGGTGGACTCATCGTCATGGCCGACGCCCGGTTCGGTACGGATGAACATGTCTTCATCGGCCTGCGCGCGACGCCGACTCCAGACATAGACCCCGATCACGATCAGGGTACCGATTCCCAGCAGTATCCAACGCAAAAGATCCATATCGCTCGCTACGTGTGTTGGTTCACTACGTGCCGTGGGTTCGCACGCGCCTCAGGAGGCCACCATCTTGGCGGCTTCCTCCACGTCCACCGCCACCAGACGCGACACGCCGGGTTCGTGCATGGTCACGCCCATCAGCTGGTTGGACAATTCCATGGTGACCTTGTTGTGGGTGATGAAAATGAACTGCACCTGTGTCGACATCTCGCGCACCATGTCGCAGAAGCGGCTGACGTTGGCGTCGTCGAGCGGCGCGTCCACCTCGTCGAGCATACAGAATGGCGCCGGGTTGAGTTCGAAAATGGCGAACACCATCGCGACTGCGGTAAGCGCCTTCTCACCGCCGGACAACAAGTGAATGGTGCTGTTGCGCTTGCCGGGCGGGCGCGCCATGACCGACACGCCGGTGTCTAGCAGGTCTTCGCCGGTCAGTTCCAGGTAGGCGTGGCCACCACCGAACAGGCGCGGGAACATGCGCTGCAAGCCGGCGTTGACCTTGTCGAAGGTTTCCTTGAAGCGGGTACGCGTCTCACGATCGATCTTGCGAATGGCGTTGTCCAACGTCTCCAGGGCCTCGGTGAGGTCGTTGTACTGCGCATCCAGATAGGTCTTGCGCTGCGACTGCTCTTCGAATTCTTCGATCGCGGCGAGATTGATCGGGCCGAGACGCTGGATCTTGCCTTCCAGTTGTTCCAGTTCGCCGGCCCAAGGGTCGATGGCGGCGTTCTCGGGCATTTCCTGGAGCAGCGTTTCCAACGGAATCTCGATCTCGGCGAGCTGCTCCAATAGGGTCTGGCTGCGCACTTTGATTTCCTGCAGGGCGATGCGCAGTTGATTCAGCTGATCGCGAATCTCCTGGGCGGCGCGCTCTTTGGCGGCACGCTGTTGCTCCTCACCGCGCAGACTATGATCGATGTCTTCCAGTTTGCGCCGCGCGTCGGCCAGTTCGTTCTCCACCTGGGAGCGTCGTTCCAACAGTTGCGCGAGTTCTTCCTGCAACGCGGCAAGCGGTGCCTCGCCCTCGGCGAGTGCGGCGTTCAGGTGCTCGCGGCGTTCGCGCAGATGGATCTGCTGACCGCGCATGCGATCGAGGTTCTGCCGCGTGGTGCTCTGCGCGGTACGCATGGATTCGATCTGAATGGCCAAGCCATGCGCGGTATCGCGGTCGGCCTGGGCCTGGGCACGGGCCTGATCCAGAACACTGCGGCGCTGGTCGCGTTCGGCCACGCGGTGCTCGCGCTCATCGGCCAACTGTTCCATCAGCGTCAGCGCCTCGCTCAGCGTGTGCCGGGCGAGTGCATGTTCTTCGTTGAGATGTTCGCGTTGGGCCGCCAATTCCTCGCCTTCCTGCGAGAGTGCGGACACGCGGCTCTGGGTCTGTTCCTGACGCGTGCGCCGCGCGCTCAACTGGGCGCGCGATTCGCTGTGGGCGCGGTGCGCGAGATTCACGGCGACTTGCAAGTCGTCGCGCTGGATTTCACGTTCCTGCAGGTCCTCGCGGGCCTGTTCCAGGATCGCCTGCACCGTGGCCAACGTCTCTTCATGTGCTTGCAGTTGTTGTTGCAACTGCTTGATCTGCTTCTCGCGTTCCAGGATGCCGGCCTTCTCATCCGCAGCCCGTTTCACGCGCAGCCAAGCGGCGCCGATCCACACGCCATCGCGGGTGACGATGGATTCCTGCGCGCCGAGTCGGGAGCGTTGCGCCAGTGCCTGGTCGAGCGTATCCGCGGCATACACACCGCCGAGCACGCCAGCCAGCGACCACGGCGCCTGCACACGACTGGCCAGCGGCGTCAGCGGACCGCTCAAGGCCTGCGGCGCTAACGTGGTATCGAATAAGGTGAGATCGCCTTGGGACAGGCTGCCCAGCACGCCAGCCACTTGATCGACACCGTCCACGCAGACGGCCTCGAGGTAATCGCCGAGCACGGTCTCGACCGCGTGTTCCCAACCGTTCTCCACCTGGAGTTGCTGGGCCAGGCGCGGCGCATCCGCCAAGCCCTGCCCGCGCAACCAATCGGTGACGGCACCGCCGGTTTGGCCCAGGGCCGCCTGTTGCAAAGCCTCCAGGGACACGAGCTGGCCGCGGCTGTCCTGCTGCTGACGACGGGCCTCGTCCAGTTGACGGTTTTGTGCTTGAACTTGCTCGCGTAACTCATTGATGCGCGAGCGCACAGCGTCCAGCTCTGCTTGCAGACGCGCAGCCTCTTGCTCGCGCCCGGCGACCTCGGCTTCGCCCGTGGCAATCTCTTCATCCAGATTGCCACCGGCCAGCGTCTGGCGTTCCGCGCCAATGCGATCCAGGCGTTGGGCCAATTGCACCTGCTGGCGTTCCAGGTGATCGATGCGGGTCCGCTCGACCTCGGCCGTGCGCTGCGGCTCGGCGGCACGGCGGTTGAAATCTTCCCACTCGGCCTGCCAAGTCTGCATCGCCTGTTCGGCGTCGCGCAGGTGTTCGCCGGTCTCGTCGGCGCGCGCCTGCAGAGCGGCGTGTTCGGGCTGTTGGGTATTGAGGTCGCGTTCCAACTCGCCCAGCCGCTGGGTATCGACCTCGATATGCGCCTCGATCTCGTTCCAGGCCTTGTCCGCTTGGGCAAGTTCCTGTTGCTGACGGGTGCGGGTGTCCTTGCCGTGCTGGATGCTCTGCTCGACACGGGCGATCTCGGCGCCGAGACCATAGAAGCGACCCTGCACTTCATTGAAGGCATCGTTGGCCTCGACCTGGGCATCGCGCGCCTTTTCGATGGAGGCCTCCAGCGCGCGCTGTTCAGCAATCACGCCTTCGAGAGTGACTTCCAGCTCCTGAATGTGGCGCTGGCGGTCGGCGTTTTCCTCGTGCATCTTCTGGTGCTTGAGGGCCAGCAATTCGGCGCGCGTGCGGCGCTCCTGCTGCTTGAGTTCCTTGTAACGCTCGGCGGTGCGCGCCTGACGTTGCAGCTTCTCCAGATGTTTCTCGATCTCGTCGCGCAGATCGTTCAAACGCGCGAGGTTCTCCTGAGTGTGCTTGATGCGGGTCTCGGTCTCGCGGCGGCGTTCTTTGTATTTCGAGATGCCGGCGGCCTCTTCCAGATACACGCGCAGATCTTCGGGACGCGCCTCGATCAGGCGCGAGATCATGCCCTGCTCGATGATGGAATAGCTGCGCGGGCCGAGGCCGGTGCCGAGGAAGATATCGGTGATGTCGCGGCGGCGACAGCGCACGCCGTTGAGGAAATACGCCGAGGTGCCATCGCGCGAGACCTGGCGCTTGACCGAGATCTCGCTGTATTGAGCGTACTGGCCGCCGATCTTGCCTTCGCTGTTGTCGAACACCAGTTCGACACTGGCGTGGCCCACCGGCTTGCGGGCGCTGGAACCGTTGAAGATGACGTCCGCCATGGAGTCGCCGCGCAGGTTCTTGGCGGAACTCTCGCCCATCACCCAGCGCACGGCATCGATGGTGTTCGATTTGCCGCAACCGTTGGGCCCGACGATACCGACCAGATTACTGGGCAGGTGGATCGTAGTGGGGTCGACGAAGGATTTGAAACCGACGAGTTTGATCTTGTCCAGGCGCATGGGTGCGGAAGATACAAGACTCACGAGACAATGTACAAGGATTGACAGATGCGTGCTGCTCTGCGCTGGCGGGCACTTGGCGCGGAAGCACAGCCTGCCCCGAGAAGGCGGCCGAAACAGCTTGTTTTTGCTTGTATCGCGGCCTTGTGCCCCAGCTTGTATCCCACCTTGTATCGGGGCGGCCGCCTCCTGTATCTTTGCGCGCCATGAGCACACAGCCCAGCAAAGACCTCGAGACCTTCGTCAACCCGCAGCCGGGGCGCGATTACACGATCCGCATCCGCATGCCGGAGTTCACCTGCCTGTGCCCCAAGACCGGCCAGCCGGACTTCGCGACCCTGCATCTCGAATACATCCCGGAAGCGCGCTGCGTCGAACTGAAATCACTCAAGCTGTACATCTGGTCGTTCCGCGACGAAGGCGCGTTCCATGAGGACGTGACCAACCGCATCCTCGACGATCTGGTGGCCGCGACCAGCCCACGCTTCATGCGTCTGACAGCGGAGTTCATGGTGCGCGGCGGCATCTACACCACCGTCGTCGCCGAACACCGCGCGTCGAACTGGCAGCCGGCGACCAAGGTCGAGCTGCCGTAACCGGCCCTTACATCCACCCCTTAAATCCACATTGGGCCGATTTGGCCGTGAATCCCCACTTTCTCGGTATCGACGTCGGCACCTCCGGGGTGCGGATCTGTCTGATCGATGCCGACGCGCAACTGATCGATACCGTCCATACCCCACTCCCGCCGCTATTGCGTGACGGCGCACGCTGCGAGCAAGACCCGCAACGCTGGTGGCAGGCACTCATACACGGACTCGACGCACTCGCCGGCCGCCGCGACCTGCGTGCGGTCGCCGCCCTTGCGATCGATGGAACCTCGGCCACGCTGCTCGCCTGCGAAGAACACGGCGCGCCGTTGGGACCCGCGCTGATGTACAACGACCGTCGTGCCGCATCCGAGGCCGCGCGCATCGCCGCCAGTGCGCCGGCCGAGAGCGGCGCACATGGCGCGCACAGCGGACTGGCCAAAGTCTTGTGGTTGTCTGCTCAATCTCGCACGCACAACGCACGTTGGTTTCTGCATCAGGCCGATTGGTTGAGCGGCCGTCTGCTCGGACGCTTCGGCAGCACCGACGAAAACAACGCCCTCAAACTCGGCTACGATCCGGTCGCGCGGCGCTGGCCGGACTGGCTGGCGAATCTGGATATCGATCCGACACGCTTGCCAGCCGTCGTTCCGCCCGGCACAGGTCTCGGCCCGTTGCACACAGAATGGGCGCAACGCTGGGCTATGCCGTACGCGCATGTCGTCGCCGGCACCACCGACAGCACCGCCGCGG
>JACRMO010000210.1 GCA_016214925.1 Gammaproteobacteria bacterium | reverse complement strand
TCTCGGTGAATTCGCCCATAGCCCGCGCACTGATCGGCAAACAGGAAGGCGATGTCGCCACCGTGCAAGCCCCGGGCGGCGCGAAGAACTTCGAGATTGTGGAAGTACGTTACGAATAATCACTCTCTGCGCATGAATGCCCCTCACCCTAACCCTCTCCCCGCGTGCGGGGAGAGGGGATGCCTGCTGCTGCAGCCAGGTAAACTCAGAATCCCTAGCTCTCTCCACGTACACGGGGAGAAGGGATGTCTCCCACTCTCGCATAGGCGGGAGTGGGTCGGGGTGAGGGCAGGGCAGTTTCCGAGTTCCACCGAACGATGATTCCGCGTACCTGCCTCTTGGCCGCATTGGAACGTATCCTGCTGGCGCTGTGGGTAGGCGCGCTGTGGACGGTCGGTTTCGTGGTTGCGCCGGTGTTGTTCGCCGAATTGGACCGGCACACTGCCGGTACCCTCGCCGGGATTCTGTTCCACTATCTGAATTTCGCCGGGCTGGTCATCGGTGGCTTTCTGCTGCTGCGCAATCGCTTGTCCGCGACGCGCGCGACTGCGCCGGCCTTGCTGTTGGTGCTGATGCTGGCGTCGATCCTCATCAACGAATTCGGCTTCGCGCCCGAGATCGCGGCCTTGCGTGACGCGGGATTCGCGGTGGGTTCCGAGGCGGCGACGCGCTTTGGCCGACTGCATGCCGCAGCCTCGGTGCTGTATCTCGTCAATGCGCTGTTCGGGCTGACGCTGCTGGTGATCGGTGTGCGCAGGACGTGATAGGTTGCGGATCGGGTCGAATTCACACCGAAGTACGCAAAGAACGCAAAGAAATAATTATTCAAAATTCTTTGCGTTCTTTGCGTTCTTTGCGTACTTCGGTGTGAATAATATTTCGTGACGGCAGTTCAACTCAACGAGACGCGCGGCTTTTTCGGATTGCGACGGAACAGTAGCAGGATATGCCCGATGATCTGGATGGTGTGGCCCTTGGTTTGCGCGCAGATCGTCTCGATGAGCGCGGCGCGGGTCTCACGGTCGGCGGCGTTCACACGCACCTTGATGAGCTCGTGGTGGGTTAGCGCCTGATCGATTTCCGTAAGCACATTCTCGGTCAGGCCGGCATTGCCAAGGATGACCACGGGTTTGAGCGTATGGCCGAGGCCGCGCAGGTGGCGTTTCTGTTGATCAGTGAGTTTCATAATCGCGGCTCGCCATTTGGGTTTACGGGCGGGGCGCGCAGTATAGCCGAACGTGTATCGTGTAACGAGTCCGTAACCCAGGCTACAGGTATGGCCCGCAGTAAAAGCAGCAGCCGTTGGCTGAAGGAACATTTCGACGACGAGTACGTGCTGCGTGCGCAGCGCGAGGGCTGGCGTTCGCGTGCCGTTTATAAACTGGAAGAACTGGATCAGAAATACCGGCTGCTCAAGCCGGGCATGACGGTGGTGGATCTGGGCGCGGCGCCCGGTGGTTGGTCGCAGTACGCGGCCAAAATATTGGGCGCCAAGGGCCAAGTGTTCGCCCTGGACATCCTGCCCATGGAGCCGCTGCCGGGGGTGGAATTCATCGAGGGCGATTTCCGCGACGAGGCGATTCTGGCTCAACTCAAAGATCGGTTCGGCGCGCGCCCCATCGACCTTGTAATGTCCGATATGGCCCCCAATATCTCCGGCATGGGTGCCGTGGATCAACCGCGCGCCATGTATCTGGTGGAATTGGCAGTGGATTTTGCCCGCGAGATGCTTAAACCCGGCGGCACCTTTGTGTGTAAGGTGTTTCAGGGCGAGGGTTTCGATGCCTTGGTGCAGTCATTGCGACAGGATTTCAGCAAGATTGTGGTGCGCAAACCCAAGGCCTCTCGACCGCGTTCTCGTGAGGTCTATCTGGTGGCCAGTGAGCGGAAACTGTAGTAAGGTCAGGTACAGAATTGCGGCGCCTGGCCGCCATTTACCCCGATAGATTACAGGCAGTTAGTCGATCCTGAGTTAGTTGACCCTTGTGGGCGAGGTAGGCAAGTTTGAACGACATGGCCAAGAATCTGATTCTTTGGGTGGTCATCGCCGTAGTGCTGATGTCCGTATTCAACAGTTTCGGACCGCCCGCACCGCGCGCCAATACACTCGGCTATTCCGATTTCATCGCCCAGGTGAAAGAGGGCAATGTCGCGCGCGTCACCATCCAGGAAAACACCGTGCTCGGCGAGACCACCGGTGGCGAGCGCTTTCAGACCTATGCGCCCGACGATCCCAAGATGATCGACGATCTGCTGGCCAACGGTGTGACCGTGGTGGCCAAGGCACGCGACGAGCAGGGTCTGCTGACGCAGATTTTCATTTCCTGGTTCCCGATGCTGTTGCTCATTGGTGTGTGGATCTTCTTCATGCGCCAGATGCAGGGCGGCGCGGGTGGTCGTGGCGCCATGTCCTTCGGCAAGAGCCGTGCGCGCATGCTTGGCGAGGATCAGGTCAAGGTCACGTTCGCCGATGTGGCCGGCGTGGAAGAGGCCAAGGAAGAAGTCGCCGAACTGGTCGAATTCCTGCGCGACCCCGGCAAGTTCCAGAAACTCGGCGGCAAGATTCCGCGCGGCGTGCTCCTGGTCGGCCCGCCCGGCACCGGCAAGACGCTGATCGCGCGCGCGGTGGCCGGCGAGGCCAAGGTGCCGTTCTTCACCATTTCCGGTTCCGACTTCGTCGAGATGTTCGTCGGCGTCGGCGCTTCGCGCGTGCGCGACATGTTCGAGCAGGCCAAGAAGCACGCGCCGTGCATCATCTTCATCGACGAAATCGACGCGGTCGGTCGGCATCGCGGCGCCGGTCTCGGCGGCGGTCACGACGAACGCGAACAGACGCTCAACCAGTTGCTGGTGGAGATGGACGGCTTCGAGGGCAACGAGGGCGTGATCGTCATCGCCGCCACCAACCGCCCCGATGTACTCGATCCCGCGCTGCTGCGCCCGGGTCGTTTCGATCGCCAAGTGGTCGTGCCGTTGCCCGATGTACGCGGTCGTGAGCAGATCCTCAAGGTGCATATGCGCAAGGTGCCGATCTCCGACAATGTGAAACCGCAACTCATCGCGCGCGGTACGCCGGGTTTCTCCGGCGCCGACTTGGCCAATCTCGTCAATGAAGCCGCTTTGTTCGCCGCGCGCGCCAACAAACGCACGGTGGATATGGAGGATTTCGAGAAGGCCAAGGACAAGATCATGATGGGCGCCGAGCGCCGTTCCATGGTGATGAGCGAGGACGAGAAGAAGCTCACCGCCTATCACGAGTCCGGGCACGCCATCGTCGGTCGTTTCGTGCCGGATCACGACCCGGTCTACAAGGTCAGCATCATCCCGCGCGGCCGCGCGCTGGGCGTGACCATGTATCTGCCGGAAGAGGATCGCTACAGCCTCAGCAAGCAGGGTTTGGAGAGCCGTATCTCCAGTTTGTTCGGCGGACGCATCGCTGAAGAACTCGTGTTCGGCGCAGAGAAAGTGACCACGGGTGCTTCCAACGACATCCAGCGTTCCACCGAGCTGGCGCGCAATATGGTGACCAAATGGGGTCTGTCCGAACGTCTCGGTCCGCTGACCTACAGCGAGGACGAGGGCGAGGTGTTCCTGGGGCATTCCGTGACGCAGCACAAGAGTGTTTCGGACGGCACCGCGCACACCATCGACGAAGAGATCCGCGCCATCATCGATCGCAACTACAAACGTGCGACGCAGATCCTGCAGGACAACTTCGACAAGTTGCACGCGATGGCCGACGCGTTGATGAAGTACGAGACCATCGACGCGCAGCAGATCGACGACATCATGAGCGGCAAACCGCCGCGTCCACCGGAAGATTGGGAAGACGACAAGCCTGCGTCCGGTGGTGGTTCCGCGGTGGCGGGTGAGACGCCGGCACCGAAACCCGGCGAAGGCACTATCGGCGGTCCTGCCGGTCAGCACTGAGCTACGCCCGCTGTATAACCTGCGCCCCGCCTCGGCGGGGCGTTTGTTTTTCGATGGTGAAGTGACTGTATGCAGCTCGATTGCGCAGGTAAATTCCTCGATCTCTCCCAGCCGCTGGTGATGGGCATCCTCAATGTCACGCCGGATTCGTTCTCGGACGGCGGGCGATTCCTTGGCTGTGACACGGCATTGCAACATGCGCGTGCGATGGTTGAGGAAGGCGCGGCCATGATCGACATCGGCGGTGAGTCGACGCGGCCGGGTGCCGCGCCGGTGTCGGTGCAGCAGGAGCTGGACCGCGTCATCCCCGTGATCGAAGCGGTGCGCGCCGAGCTGCCGGTGGTGATCTCGGTCGATACCAGCAAGCCCGAGGTGATACGTGCCGCGGTCGCGGCCGGCGCGGGCTTCATCAATGACGTGCGCGCCTTGCGCGCGCCGGGCGCACTGGATGTCGCGTCGGCAGCCGGCGTGCCGGTGTGTCTCATGCATATGCAGGGTGAGCCGCGCGGCATGCAGCAGCAGCCGCACTATGCGGATGTGGTCGTCGAGGTACGCGATTTCCTGCTGACACGGGCCGCGGCCTGTCAGGCGGCCGGCATTCCCCATCAGCGGATCGTGCTCGATCCAGGTTTCGGCTTCGGCAAGACCGTGGCACACAATCTGCTATTACTGAAACATCTGCCGATACTGGCGGAGGCCGGTTACGCCGTGTTGGCAGGTTTGTCGCGCAAGTCTTTGATCGGCAGTGTGCTTGACCTGCCTGTCGACCAACGTCTCGCCCCCAGTGTGGCGCTGGCGGTGCTGGCGGTGTGGCAGGGCGCGTGCATCGTGCGGGTGCACGATGTCGCCGCCACGGTGCAGGCGGTGCGCATGTGTGCGGCGGTGCGCGCGGTGGAGTGAA
Source organism: Gammaproteobacteria bacterium (assembly GCA_016214925.1). Lineage (GTDB taxonomy): Bacteria > Pseudomonadota > Gammaproteobacteria > Thiohalobacterales > Thiohalobacteraceae > JAHJQQ01. The sequence continues at coordinate 1,089 of JACRMO010000210.1, read as the reverse complement.
ATGGACGGCTGGATACAGGTACGGCGTGTGTACACTATGCGCCCCGCCGGTTAAGTGTGGGCAGGACGGAACCCGCGAGTTGTTGTCGAGGAGGCAGGCAGTGAGCAGAAAATATTTCGGAACGGACGGTATTCGCGGTCGCGTCGGCGAGGCGCCGATTACGGCGGATTTCATGCTCAAGCTCGGTTGGGCCGTGGGCAAGGTGCTGGGCAACAACACCTGCGACAAAGTGCTCATCGGCAAGGACACGCGTATCTCGGGTTATATGTTCGAGTCCGCGCTGGAAGCCGGTCTGTCGGCCGCGGGCATGGACATCAAACTGCTTGGCCCGATGCCGACACCGGCAATCGCCTATCTCACGCGTACCCTGCATGCCTGCGCCGGTATCGTCATCTCCGCTTCGCACAACCCGTTCGCCGACAACGGCATCAAATTCTTTTCCGCGCAAGGCGCCAAATTACCCGACGAGGTCGAGCTGGAGATCGAGCGCATGCTCGACGAGCCCATGCAAACGGTCGACTCCGCCGAGCTTGGCAAGGCCGAGCGCGTGGTCGATGCCGAAGGGCGTTACATCGAGTTCTGCAAGAGCACCATCCCCATGACGCTCAGTCTGCGCGGACTCAAGGTCGTCCTCGATTGCGCGCACGGCGCCACTTATAAGGTCGCCCCGGCCATTTTCGACGAGCTCGACGCCGAGGTGATCGCCATTGGCAATGAGCCCAATGGTCTCAACATCAATCAGGACTGCGGCTCGACCAAGCCCAAGCGTCTGCAGGCCGCCGTGCTGGAACACGGTGCCGATCTCGGCATTGCCTTCGACGGTGACGGTGATCGGGTGGCAATGGTCGATCATCGTGGACAGCTGCTCGATGGCGACGAGATTCTCTACATCATCGCGCGTTCGCGCCAGCAGACTGGGATGCTGCATGGCGGCGTGGTCGGCACAGTGATGAGCAACCTCGGATTGGAGCATGCGCTCCGGCGCGAGGGCATCGAGCTGGTACGTGCCGCGGTCGGCGACCGCTATGTGCTGGAAATGCTCACCGCGCAAGGCTGGCAGCTGGGCGGTGAATCCTCCGGCCATATCAT
>JACRMO010000209.1 GCA_016214925.1 Gammaproteobacteria bacterium | reverse complement strand
TCGGTGAACTCTTCAAACTTATAGGCAAGTACATAACCCCGGCGGCCGGGGTGAAGTCTCCCGCGCTTTGGGGCACCGAAGCACGCTTGCACGAGCTGTTCGGCAAACGGCTCGACACGGTCGAGATCAAGCGCAGGGACTTCGTGTTTCGCTACCGGAGTGCGGCCCATTGGCTGGATGTTTTTCGCACCTTCTACGGGCCGATGCACAAGGCGTTCGGGGCACTCGACGCGGGCAAACAGGAAGCGCTCGCCGCCGACCTGATCGCCCTGGCCGAGAAGTTCAATCGCGCGACCGATGGCACGCTGGTGGTCCCGAGTGAATACTTCGAGGTGGTCATCAAGTGTAAGTAGTACGCGAATACGCCCACGAGCAGCTATGCGTGCGGCGTTATGCCCTTCACTTCAACAGTAATCAGGCGCGCCCATGCGCCATCGAACTAGGAGCACTAAAATGAACATCAGCGATGTCATGATTCACATCAACGAGTCTCTGAGCATAGAAGCGCGCTCGTCTCTCGAAAATGAAATGCGTAAGGTCGACGGAGTCGTTTCGCCAAGGTTCAACGCAGGCAAGGAACATCTCCTTGTGATCGCCTACAACCCGGAAAAAACCAACACAACGGTCTTGTTGGAGAAGGCCCGGACGGCAGGCTATACCGCCCAGCTGGTAGGCATGTAAACGAAACGGCTTCGGCAACTGCTCGGACTTATCAAGTGATGGTCGTCGCGCCTGTTGGTCGACGGGGCCGCGCCCCACACTGGATGTAGGGCGCGGCCTCGCGAGCGCATCGCGGTGTGTTGCATACACGAGGAAATGAAACAGGGTCAGACTCAATTGATCCCGTCACTTAGCCGGTAAGGCCGACTTCCGCCGACCTAAACTGAGCGAGTCCTCCCCGGCTTGCTTTTCTGTATATACGCATATACATTGCGCCCATGGATATCAGCTACGACCCCGCCAAGGATGCGCGGAACGTTACCCGGCGCGGCCTTTCATTTGCGCGGGTGGCGGTTTTGACTGGTCCAGCGCCTTGATCGCCGAGGATAAGCGCAGGGATTACGGTGAACAGCGCTATCAGGCATTGGGATTCATCGACGAACGAATGCATGCGCTGGTTTTCACGCCCCGTGTAGGAAGAATCCACGTTATCAGCCTGCGCAAGGCCAACAGTAGAGAAGTGCGACGTTATGAAACGCAAACCGAATCCTGAATTGATCGACCGCGATAATCCGGAATGGACAGACGCGGACTTCAAACGTGCCCGCCCCGCCGCCGAGGTGCTGCCGAAACTGGTGGGCAAGAAGGCCGCCGAGCGTCTGCTGAAATCGCGCGGCCGACCGAAGTCGCCGGATGCGAAGGTGTCCATCAGCTTGCGACTGCCACCCGAGACGCTTGCACTCTGGAAGGCCAGCGGCCCCGGTTGGCAGACACGCATGGCGGCAGCGTTGACCAAAGCATCGCCGCGTTCGCGCAAGCGGTCGACGGCGCAGGCGGGTCGATAGTTTTGCAGGTCAATTGAAGTACAACCACGAGAGGTAAACGAAATGGCGAAGGGAATGGATAAGAAGAAAGAGGCCAAGAAGAAACCGGCAAAGACAATGAAAGAAAAGCGGGCCGAGAAAGCCGCCAAGAAGTAGTGAGATTCAATGGTGGCCACCCATAATCCCATCATCCTCGCCTCCACCTCCCCCTACCGTCGCGAACTGCTCGGACGTTTGGGTATGCCATTCAGCGTGTGTTCGCCGGAGGTGGATGAAACAAGTTTGCCCGGCGAATCACCGCTGGAACTGGTGCGACGTCTATCAGAGGCCAAGGCGCGCGCGGGTGCGCTGCAGCAGGCGAGCCACGCGCTGGTCATTGGCTCGGATCAGGTGGCGGTGGTTGGCGCTGAGGTGCTGGGCAAGCCGGGAACAGTCGAACGTGCCTGCGCGCAATTGACGCGCTTGTCCGGGCAGTGCGTGACCTTTCTCACCGGCTTGTGTCTATACAACAGCGTGACACAGCATGCGCAGGTCGAGGTGGTTCCGTTCACAGTGGTGTTCCGCAGTTTGACCGCGCGGCAAATCGCGGACTATGTGCGCCGCGAACAGCCGCTCAATTGCGCGGGCAGTTTCAAGTCGGAAGGTCTGGGCGTGGCGTTGTTCGAGCGGATGGAAGGCGACGACCCGACCGCGCTGATCGGGTTGCCGTTGATCCGCTTGGTGTCGATGCTCGAAGCGGAAGGCATGGCGGTGCTGGGAAAGTAACGCCTTTCACACCAAAGAACGCAGAGGCCGCAAAGAATAATTGTTTGTAAATGTCTTTGCGCACTTTGCGTTCTCCGGTGTGAAATAGGGGTTTAGCGTAAACTGAAGCCGCCGCTCAGTTTCACCAGTGCGCTGGCCATGGCCGTGCCCATGCCGCCGGCGAATTTCTCGAAGAAATCCGGTTGCGTGGTGGAATCGACGATCTCCTCCTCGCCGATCAGTTCGCGCGCGACGTAACTGGCGCTGCCGAGTCCATCGATCAGCCCCAGTTCAACGCCCTGTTCGCCCGTCCAGACCAGTCCCGAGAACATACGTTCGTCGGGTTTCAAGCGATCACCACGACCTTGGCGCACAGTGGCGATGAACTGTTCGTGAATACCGTCGAGCAGGCTTTGCACATGTGCTACATCTTCGGGTTTGCTCGGCAGGAACGGATCGAGGAAGCCTTTGTGTTCGCCGGCCGTCAGCGGGCGGCGTTCGATGCCGAGCCTCTGCATGGCGTCGACGAAGCCGAAGCTGTCCATGCGCACGCCGATGGAGCCGATGATGCTGGCCTTGTCGGCGTAGATCTCATCGGCGGCGACGGCGACGTAATAACCGCCCGAGGCGCAGATGTCGGAGACCACGGCATACAACGGCGTGTCGGGATATTGCGCGCGCAGGCGGCGCATCTCGTCGTTG
>JACRMO010000208.1 GCA_016214925.1 Gammaproteobacteria bacterium | reverse complement strand
TGACATGAGCCTTCGAGCCGATGCGTTTGCCAGATGAATTTTCCCTATCGCCTGAAGTTATCTACCTCAACCACGCCGCAGTATCACCCTGGCCGACACGCACGGCGGCGGCGGTCGCGAATTTCGCCGAGGAAAACCGCCGCCGCGGTGCGCAGCACTACCCAACCTGGCTGGTCGTCGAGCAGCGCTTGCGCGAGCGTCTGCAACGCCTGATCGGCGCGCGTTCTGCCGATGAGATTGCCTTGCTGAAAAATACCTCCGAGGGACTCTCGGTGATCGCCCATGGCCTGGACTGGCGTTCCGGCGACAACGTGGTTATCCCGGCACAGGAATTCCCCTCGAATCGGATTGTCTGGGAATCGCTGGCAGAATATGGCGTTCAGGTCCGCGCGGTCGAGCTTTATGCGACGGACGATCCCGAAGCCGCGTTGTTGCAAGCGATCGATACGCATACCCGTCTAGTGTCGGTCAGCGCCGTGCAGTACGACACCGGTTTGCGGCTCGATCTCGCCCGCCTGGGTCTGGCTTGTGAAGCGGCTGAGGTATTGTTCAGTGTCGATGCCATCCAAAGCCTCGGTGCCTTACCGCTGAACGTGCGGGGAATCCGCGCGGATTTCGTGGTCGCGGACGGCCATAAATGGTTGTTGGGTCCTGAAGGTTTGGCGTTGTTTTACTGTCGGGCGGAATTGTTCGAGCGGCTGCGGCTCCGACAGTTCGGCTGGCACATGGTCGAGCACATGGGTGATTACGATCGCCGCGACTGGGCACCCGCGCATAGCGCCCGACGTTTCGAATGTGGCAGCCCCAATATGCTCGGGATTTATGCCTTGGAGGCCAGCCTGAGCCTATTGGAGGAACTGGGCCGTGACACCATCGCCGAGAAGATTCTGGATAACACGGCGTATCTGCTCGGACAGCTCGCTGGAACACGGGAATTCAAGGTGGTTACGCCGCCGACGCCTGAACGTTATGCCGGAATCGTCAGCTTCAAACCCCTGAAGCGGGATGTTCAGGAGATCCATCGCCATTTACAGGCCGCTGGCGTGGTCTGCGCCGTGCGCGGTGGCGCCCTGCGCTTCTCGCCGCATTTCTATACGCCGCGCGACCAGTTGGCGCGGGCCCTGGAACTCCTGGAACTATAAACAGGGTGGCGGTTTGGTCCATTGCCCTTATATATTTCCGGCACCTGCCGTTAGCTTCCCTAGAACCGATCAGAACTGCACGGTTCCGTGTATCGCCCGACTCAACCCCTGGTACCCAAGGACGGGCTAAATGGCGGAGGCCTGTATGGGGCGTGGACTCAAGGCCTGGTTGGCCAGAACCATTACCCAATGGTTAACGGTTGAAAAACCCGCTGACCGCACTCCCCTTTGCGACTTCGAACGCATCCGCTATGAAATCCGCCCGGCCGATGTCCTGTTGGTCGAAGGTCGTACCCGCATCAGCGAGGTCATCAAAAACATCACCCAAAGTTCCTGGACGCATTCTGCGCTGTATATCGGGCGCATCAATGACATCGACGATCCGCGCGTCCGCGCACAGGTGTCGCGTCACTTCGACGGCGACCCCAACAGTCAGTTGGTGATCGAGGCCTTGCTCGGTCGCGGGACCATCATCAGCACAGTGGATAAATATCACAGCGACCATCTGCGCATCTGCCGGCCGGCGGGTCTGGCGCGGCGCGACGCCCAGTCGGTCATCGCCTACGCGGCGAATCAGCTCGGTTGCGATTACGATGTGCGTCAGTTGCTGGATCTCGCCCGCTTCCTGTTTCCCTATGGCATTGTGCCGCGGCATTGGCGATCGAGTCTGTTCGAACATAACGCGGGGATTCCGACCCGCACAGTGTGTTCATCGATGCTCGCCGCCGCCTTCAACCATGTGCATTTCCCGGTGCTGCCGGTGATGCGGCGCCTGGAGAACGGCGAATTGCGCATGTATAAGCGCAACGCCCGCCTGTATACGCCGCGCGACTTCGACTACTCGCCCTACTTCGAAATCATCAAATATCCCTATCTCGGCGTTGCCGACAAGAGTCTCTACCGCAACCTGCCCTGGGACGAAGAAGGTGCGATCTGCAACGGCGAGAATGATTGCTTTATCCCCCAGCCCGTACCGGAGAATCTGGCCAGCGGCGAGCTGGGGAACGTATTCACACCTGCTATAGTCGATGGAACACCGGTGCTGAATATGCTCGGCAACCGGGATAAGGACTGACGCACACACTGAGTTGTTTCTCTGCACTGCCCGCTTTGGGTGGTGGTTGGCCCAAAGCGATGAGGCTGTTAGAGGAGATTCATCATGATGCCGGTCGTATTCGAAGCACTTCTGCTACTGGCCGTGGCCTGGGGACTGGCCGCGTGGCGTGCCCCCGCGTTGGTCTGGTTCGCGACCGGCGCGCTCTATCTGTTGAGCTGGAGTCTGTGGCGCGACGGTAATGCCCCGTCGCTCTCACTCGCGTGGGGTGCATTCCTGCCGATCGCTGCGCTGTTAAGTTTCCCTCCCCTGCGCCGGCGTTTTATCAGCCGGCACCTGCGCGCCTGGTTCGCCCGTGTTACCCCGGAGATGTCGACGACCGAACGCGAGGCGCTCGAAGCCGGCACGGTGTGGTGGGACGGCGATCTGTTCAGCGGCGATCCGAATTGGCAGCGTCTGCTCGGTTTTCCCGCGCCGGTACGCACGGCGCAGGAGCAGGCCTTCATCGACGGGCCCGTCGAAGAACTCTGCCGTCGTCTGGACGATTGGCAGATCACCCACGAGCTGCACGATCTGCCGGAGCCCGTCTGGCAGTTCATCAAGGACAATGGCTTCTTCGGCATGATCATCCCGCGCCAGTACGGTGGTCTGGAGTTCAGTGCGCTGGCGCATTCCGATGTGGTGATGAAAATCGCCAGCCGCAGCATCACCGCCGCCGTCACCGTAATGGTGCCCAACTCATTGGGTCCGGCCAAACTCCTGCTGCACTACGGTACCGAGGCACAGAAGGACCATTATCTGCCACGACTCGCCCGCGGCGAGGACGTGCCCTGCTTCGCTCTGACCGGTCCCGAGGCAGGTTCCGATGCCGGTGCGATTCCCGATACCGGTGTGGTCTGTCGCGGAGAATTCCAGGGCCAAACGGATGTCCTGGGCATTCGCCTCAACTGGGATAAGCGCTACATCACACTCGGTCCAGTGGCCACGGTGCTGGGTCTCGCCTTCAAGCTCCACGATCCCGAGCATCTATTGGGTGATCGCGAAGAACTCGGCATCACGCTGGCGCTGATCCCCACCGACACGCCCGGCATCACCATCGGTAATCGGCATTTCCCGTTGAACATGGTGTTCCAGAACGGTCCGAATCAGGGCTGCAATGTGTTCATCCCGATGGACTGGATCATCGGCGGTCCGGAACGCATCGGTCAGGGCTGGACCATGCTGATGGAATGCCTGGCCGACGGCCGCTCGATCTCGCTGCCCGCGCTCAGCACCGGTGCCGGCAAACTCGCCAGCCGCGCGACCGGCGCCTATGCCGCCGTGCGCAAGCAGTTCAAACTGCCGATCGGTCGCTTCGACGGTGTGCGCGAGGCCTTGGCGCGCATTGCCGGCAACACCTACCTGATGGACGCCGCGCGTGAACTGACCTGCACGGCCATCGATCTCGGCGAGCGCCCGTCGGTGGCCTCGGCGATCGTGAAATACCATCTCACCGAACGCATGCGCAGCCTCATCAACGATGCCATGGACGTGCAAGGCGGCAGTGGCATTTGTTTGGGACCACGTAACCTGCTCGGCCGTGTCTATCAGGCCCTGCCGATCAGCATCACCGTCGAGGGCGCGAACATCCTTACCCGCAGTCTGATCATCTTCGGTCAGGGTGCACTGCGCTGCCATCCCTATGTGCTGAAGGAAATGCAGGCGGCATTGGATACGGACTTCAAACGCGGTGTGCGCGATTTCGACCGTGCCCTGTTCGGCCATGCGCGTCTGCTGATGAGCAATGCCAGCCGCGCGCTCCTCCATGGTTTGACCGGCGCGCGCCTCGTGCGCGCACCCACAGCCGGACATGCCGCGCGCTGGTATCGTCAATTTACGCGCATGAGTGCCGTGTTCGGCCTGTTTGCCGATGTCGCGATGCTGGTGCTCGGTGGCGACCTCAAGCGCCGTGAGCGACTCTCCGCACGCTTGGGCGATGGTCTCAGTTATTTGTATCTCGGTTCAGCCGTGCTCAAACGTTTTCACGACCAGGGCGAGCCGGAAGCCGACCGTGCGCTGTTGGACTGGAGTTGCCAGACCTGCTTGTACGGCATGCAACAGAGCCTGCTTGCACTGCTGGAAAACTTCCCGCTTAAATCCGTCGCCCGCCTGTTGCGCGTGTGGGCCTTCCCGACCGGCCTGCCTTATCGTGCGCCGAACGATCGATTGGCCGACGCGGTGGCCGAGACCATCCTGCAACCGAGTGAGGCCCGCGACCGGCTGACGCAGGGTGTGTTCGCGCCGACCGGCGCACACGAACCGTTGGGTCGTCTGGAAGATGCGCTGGTGCGCACGCTCGCCGCTGAGCCGATCCTCGCGCGTATTCGCACGGCCATGCGCGACAAACGTATCACCGCTGGCGATCCCGAGTTACGCGTCAATGCCGCGGTTACAGCGGGTATCATCAGCGCCGATGAGGCGATCGTTGTACAAGGCGCCGTGGTGGCGCGCCGTCAGGTTATCGAAGTGGACGATTTCGCGCCGGATCAATTCAATCCCCAACTCGATACCCAATCCAATACAGGGACACCGCAATGGACCAGCGATCCACACCGCACGGTTTCGGCCGGGCGGTCTATGTAGTCGACGGCGCGCGTACGCCCTTTCTCAAGGCGCGCGGCGCACCCGGCCCGTTCAGCGCGGCGGAGCTCGCCACGCAGGCCGCGCGCAGCCTGTTGCTGCGGCAACCGTTCGCACCGACGGCGTTCGACGAAGTCATCGCCGGCTGTGTCATGCCCGGCCCGGATGAGGCTAACATTGCGCGTATCGTCGCGTTGCGTTTGGGCTGCGGTGAACGGGTGCCGGCCTTCACTGTGCAACGCAATTGCGCCTCGGGCCTGCAGGCGTTGGACACGGCTGCGCGTAATATCGGCAGCGGCCGTTCCGATCTGGTTCTGGCCGGCGGTGTCGAGGCCATGAGTCATGCGCCGGTGCTGCTTGGCACCGCCATGGTTGCGTGGTTGGCGAACTGGTCGCGCGCCAAGGGCGCCGTGGCCCGTGCCAAGGCGCTCGCGCAATTGCGCCCCGTCTATCTCACCCCGATCATCGGTCTGTTGCGCGGTCTCACCGATCCGGTTGTGGGCTTGTCGATGGGCCAGACGGCGGAACTCCTCGCGCACCGTTTCAACATCAGTCGCGAACAGATGGATGCGTTTGCGATGACCAGTCACCAACGCCTAGCCGCCGCACAGGATCAGAACCACCTCGACGAGATCGAGGTCGTCTACGACCGGAACGGTAAATGCTATAGCGCCGACGACGGCCTGCGCCGCGAAACGGACATGGCCTCGCTCGGCAAACTCAAACCGGTGTTCGACAAACCCTTCGGCAAGGTCACGGCCGGCAACAGCGCGCAGGTGACCGACGGCGCCGCCTGGTTGATTCTGGCCTCGGAAGACGCTGTGCAACGCTATCAATTGCCGGTGCTCGCGCGCTTGGTCGACAGCGAATGGGCCGGCCTCGATCCGGCGCAAATGGGCCTGGGTCCGGTGCATGCCATGGCGCCGCTGCTGATGCGGCATGGTTTTGATAGTGGCGATATCGATTGCTGGGAGATCAACGAGGCCTTCGCGGCACAGGTGCTGGCTTGCGTGGCGGCGTGGAGCGATGCCGACTATTGCATGACGCACTTCAATCGCGAGCGGCCCTTCTCGCCCATCGATAGCGCGCGTTTGAATATCGACGGTGGCGGTGTGAGTCTCGGTCACCCGGTTGGCGCCAGCGGCGCGCGGATCACGTTGCATCTGATTCATGCATTGCGCCGGCAACATGCGCGGCGCGGTGTCGCCAGCCTGTGCATCGGCGGCGGCCAAGGTGGAGCGCTCCTGGTGGAGAACACGGGAGGTGGTGTATGAGCGCCCCGCTATCGCACTGGACGTTGGAAACCGATGCCGAAGGTCTGGCATGGCTGAGCCTCGACAAACAGGACGCCAGTACCAATGTGCTGGCCGAGGATGTGCTCGATCAATTCGTCGCTCTGCTCGAACGTCTCGAACGTAATCCACCGCGCGGACTGGTAATCCGTTCGGCCAAGGCCAACGGTTTCATCGCCGGTGCCGATGTGCGTGTATTCACGCCCATGGATTCGCAAGAACATGCCTTGGCAGATCGTCTTGAAGCCCTGCCCTTCCCAACCCTCGCGCTCATTCACGGTTTCTGTCTCGGCGGCGGATTGGAACTGGCGCTGGCCTGTCGCTACCGCGTCGCACGCGATGACGATGGCACGCGACTGGGCTTGCCTGAAGTGAAACTAGGCATTCATCCGGGTTTTGGCGGAAGTGTCCGCGCGGTACGTCTGCTCGGTGGGTTGAAGGCCTTGGATTTGATGTTAAGCGGTCGTACGGTCTCGGCGCGTCAAGCAAAGCGCCTTGGGCTGGTCGATCATGCGGTACCCGAGCGGCACCTGCTCACAGCTGCGCGCGAGACGCTGCTCAAAGCGCCGGTAGCGCACTGTCCCGCGCTGATGGATAGGCTGTCGAACCACGCACTGGTGCGGCCCTTGGTCGCGCCGCTGCTGAAACGCAAGGTCGCACAACATGCGCGTCCCGAACATTATCCGGCGCCGTATGCGCTCATCGACGTCTGGCGTAAACATGCGGACGATCCTCGCAAAATGCTCGATGCCGAGGCCGCCTCGGTCGCCGAGCTCATCACTCTCGTGCATGACGGTGTCGTTACAAGATCAGGCCCCGGAACGCATCGCCCCGGCCATGGGCCGGGCCGCGAAGTTGTACCAGCAGAAACTCAAAGATCCGCGCCGGGTCACGGCCGCTTGGGATCGGTTGATTCCCGATCATCGCGGGCGCTGCATCGAACGCGCCGATCTGGTTATCGAAGCCATCTTCGAAGACAAGGACGTTAAACAGGCTCTCTATCGCGATATCGAACCGCGTCTGCGGCCGGAAACCTTGCTCGCGAGCAATACCTCCAGCATTCCGTTGGAAGAACTCGCACCGGCGCTGCAACGTCCGGAACGGCTGGTCGGTTTGCACTTCTTCAATCCGGTGGCCAAGATGCAGCTGGTCGAAATCGTGCGCGGCAAACACAGTTCCGAGCAGGCGATACAACAGGCCATGGCGTTTACCCGCGCCATCGACCGTCTGCCCTTGCCGGTCACCAGTACCCCCGGATTTCTGGTTAACCGCGTGCTCATGCCCTATCTGTTGGAAGCTGTGGTCCTCGAAACCGAAGGCGTGCCGGCCGTACTCATCGACCGCGCCGCCGTGGCGTTCGGTATGCCCATGGGCCCCATCGAACTCGCGGACACCGTCGGACTGGACGTTTGTCTACATGTGGCACGCATCCTCGCGGCGGATTTGAACGTCGAGGTACCCGAGCGCCTGGAAGAATTGGTCAACGAGGGACGGCTCGGTCGCAAGAACGGCGTGGGTTTTTATACCTGGCGTAAAGGCAAAGCCGTCAAACCCAACCCTGAAACGGGGCGCACGCTACCGCAGGATCTGACCGAGCGGATGCTGATGCGTTTGTATAACGAAGCGCGTGCCTGCCTGCGCGAAGGCGTGGTGGCCGATGCCGATCTGCTCGATGCGGGCATGATCTTCGCGACCGGTTTTGCGCCGTTCCGTGGCGGGCCGATGCACTATGCGGTGATGCAGGGTGAAATGGCCTTGTATCGGGAGTTACAGCAATTGACCGAACGACATGGTTCGCGGTTTACTCCCGATCTGGGGTGGAACCACAACAAGGGATAAGTTCTCATGCGGAACACCGGTGCGGATCAGCAGACCGATGTCATTCTGCCGCAGCAGGCGCGCACCCTCGCCGGTTTGTTCCGCGAACGGGTGCGGCGCAGCCCACATGCCATCGCGTATCGCCAGTTCGATGCCGAGGCACAACGCTGGGCGGATATCACATGGGCGGAGATGAGTCAGGCGGTCGCGCGCTGGCAGGCGGCTTTGAACCGCGAAGGTTTGGCGCGCGGCGAACGCGTCGCGGTGCTGCTGCGCAATTGCCGTGAATGGGTGCAGTTCGAGCAGGCGGCGCTCGGACTGGGCCTGGTGGTGATCCCGCTGTATACCGAGGACCGTCCGGAGAACATCGCCTATATCCTGCAGAATGCCGGCGCGCGTTTGTTGCTGATCGGTGGCGACGAGCATTGGCAACAACTCCAGCGGGTGCGTGACCAGTTGGGTTTCCTGGTGCGCATACTCAGTATTACGCCAGTTGCCGATTCAGTGGATGCGCGACTGCGCGCTGTGTCCGAGTGGTTGCCGCCGGATGGCGATCACACGCTTCAGGTGCAGGATGTCGAACCGGACGAACTGGCAACCATCGTCTACACCTCGGGCACCACCGGACGTCCCAAAGGCGTCATGCTCAGTCACCGCAACATCCTCTGGAATGCGCATGCATCGCAACTGAAGGTCACGGTCTATCCGGAGGATCTGTTCCTGTCTTTTTTACCGCTGTCGCATACTTTTGAACGTACCATCGGCTATTACCTGCCGATGATGTGCGGGTCGACGGTCGCCTATAACCGTTCCATCCCCGAACTCGGTGAGGATCTGCAAACCATCAGGCCGAGCATTCTGATCTCGGTGCCGCGTATTTTCGAACGGGTCTATAACAAGATTCAGGCGGGCCTGGCGGAAAAATCGCCGCTGGCGCGCACGCTGTTCACTGCCGCCGTGAATGTCGGCTGGCAACGTTTCGAGCGTCGACAGGGCCGTGCGCCGCGCAGTCTGGGTATGCTTGCGTGGCCGCTGCTCAACACGCTGGTGGCCGCCAAGGTGATGGCCAAACTCGGCGGACGGCTGCGTTTCGCGGTATGCGGCGGAGCACCGCTCTCACCTACCGTTGCGCGTTTCTTCATCGGGCTGGGCCTGCCGCTGGTCCAGGGTTACGGCCTGACCGAGACCAGTCCGGTGATCGCTGCCAATACGCTGGAAGACAACCAACCCGCGAGTGTCGGTACGCCACTTGCCGATGTCACTGTTCGCGTCGGTGAAGAAAACGAGTTGCTGACGCGTGGCCCGGGCGTGATGTTGGGCTACTGGAACAACCCGGACGCGACGGCCGCAATGATCGACAGCGATGGCTGGTTGCACACCGGCGATCAAGTTCGCATCGACGAGCACGGGCATATCTTCATCACCGGCCGCCTCAAAGAGATTCTGGTGCTGGCCAACGGCGAGAAGGTGCCACCCGCCGATATGGAAATGGCGATACAGATGGATCCCTGGTTCGAGCAGGTGATGGTCATCGGCGATGACCGGCCGTATCTGAGCGCGCTGATTGTGTTCAATGCCGAGCGTTGGCGTATCGAAGCGGCCAAACTCGGTTTGGACGCGACCGCGCCCAATGCGTTAGGTGACGAGCGTGTGTGCGCCGCCGTGTTGCAACGTGTTGCGGCGCGGATT
>JACRMO010000207.1 GCA_016214925.1 Gammaproteobacteria bacterium | reverse complement strand
GCCGCGTAGTCGGAACCCGGTCATTGCTACCTCAGGTACTGGATACCAACACCGCCCTCAAAACCGCATGCGACGTGATCGTGGTGGGGCCGGACCTGGACAAGTCCACCGGCAAGGCCCTGCTGCAGGGTGCCAATCACCACGGCGTCCTGACTATCTGCGATGAGTGCGGTCGATTCGCCGAGCACAGCATCATTACCCTGACCCGGCACAACGACCGGATCGGTTTCGAAGTCGATACCGGTACTGCGCAGGCCAACGGGCTGCTGTTCAGTTCCGCGCTGCTGGAACTGGCTCTGAGGGTCACGCCATGAGCCGCCCGATATTGCACCGCAACAAACGCGCGTCGATCCGTTCGCAGCTGTTGGCGAGCATGCACACCGCCGTGATCGGAGGCATCGCGCTCAGCGCATTGGTAGCGGTCTTCCTGCAGATACGTCTGGCCGACCAACAATTACGCACGGACATGCAGATTCTGGCCGAGATCCTTGGCAATCGCTCGGTAGCCACGCTGGTGTTCAAAGACAGTGCGGCGGCGACGCGTAATCTCGAGGCCGCGCGCTCCAATCCCGCGGTCGAATACATCTGTCTCTACACGCTCGATCACCAGCTGTTCGCGGAATATCATGCGCGCGGCCCACGACAACCCTGCCCGCAACACTGGCAGAGCGTCCAAACCTGGGCGCAACGCGGTTCCACGGACCTGCTGCACCTCACGGTTGCCACGGACATCGTCGATCAGGGTAACGCAGTGGGCTCCCTGATGTTGCACGCCGATAAGAAGTTCGTCGTCGAATCGGTCGGCATGTTTCTGTTGGTGTTTGTCCTGATAGTCGTCCTGACCACGCTGGCCGTCACCGTGATGACACGCCGCCGGCTCAATACCCTGATGACCCCGCTGGAGGATCTCTACGCGACGGCGGTCGATATCACGCAAGACCCTTTGAGCGGTAAACGCGCCACGCGCATTAGCGACGATGAGATCGGCGAACTGGTCGACGTCTTCAACCGCATGTTGGACAACATCGCCCAGGAACACCGCTCGCTCACCACCTCCGAGCAACGCTTCCGTGCGCTGGCAGCCAGCTCCCCGATCGGACTCACCGAACGGGATGCACTGGGCCAGATAACCTATGCGAATCCACGCTGGCATCAGATCACCGGACTGCTCCCCAGCCAGCTCGATGCACGACATTACGAACAGCGTATCCTGCCGCAGGATCTGGCCACTTACCAGGCAGCCTGCGCGCAAAGCTGGCAGCGTCACGAAGTCGCCGTGGTCGAATACCGCTACCTCAATCCCTGTCACGGTCGCGAGATTTTTCTATTGGAGTACATCGCCCCACTCAACGATCACGCGGATGCGCACCAGGGTTTCATCGCCAGTCTGATGGATATCTCGGAACTCAAGAATGCCCAGCTTGAACTTGAACGCTTGGCCTTCTATGACCCTCTGACCCAGTTGCCGAACCGACGCTTCTTCCGCGAACATCTCGGTTATGTGATTGCCGAAGGCCGCAAACACACCCTCAAGGCCGCGGTCGGCATCCTCGATCTCGACGACTTCAAGAAGATCAACGATACCCTGGGGCACGACACCGGCGACCAACTCCTGATCAGCATAGCGCAACGTATCCAGAAGGCTGTGTTCGCGCAGGATGTCGTATCACGGATGGGCGGCGATGAGTTCCTGATTCTACTGACCGGCATAGAAGACGCGGAACGCGCCACGCTGATCGGCGAACGCATCCTCAAGGCGGTGTCACTCCAGGAAGAAATCACCGGTCATGCCGTGCAGATTTCGGCTTCGTTGGGCATCGCGCTGTTTCCAGACGATGGTCTCACCGCCGAGAGCCTGATCAAGAACGCCGATATGGCGCTCTACCGGGCCAAAGACTCCGGCCGCAACCGTCTGAATTTCTTTTCCGAGGATCTGGATCGGCAGATCAAGGAAACCGTACGCTTGGAAACGCGCCTCAAACGCGCCCTCGATGAAGATCGTCTAACCTTGTATCTGCAACCGCTATATTCCACGCAAGCAGACCGCGTGGTCGCAGCCGAGAGTCTGTTGCGCTGGAACGATCCCGAGGAAGGCATGATCAGCCCGACTCGGTTCATCCCTCTGGCCGAGGAACTGGGGCTGATCGAACGTTTCGGCAGCTGGGTGATTCACCGCATCTGCCGGCTCCTGTCCGAACAGGGCAGTGTGCTGCGTAGCGTGGGCATCGAGGAGATCAGTGTGAATCTGTCGGCGCGGCAGTTCTATTCCAAACATCTGCTCGCCGAGGTCGAACAGTGTCTCCGCGAGTACGGCGTGAGCGCCGGACGACTCGGGTTCGAGATCACCGAATCGATGGTCATGAAGGATACCAAGCTGGCGATCGAGATCATGCACGGGCTGCGCGACCTGGGGTGCAGTCTGTCCATGGACGACTTCGGTACTGGTTACAGTTCGCTGTCCTGTCTACAACGCTTTCCCATCGACACACTCAAGATCGACCGCTCGTTCGTCATGGAGATACCGCATAACCCCAATGCCGTGGAAATCTCCACCACCATCATCGCCATGGCGCACAAGCTTGGGCACGCCGTGGTCGCCGAAGGTGTGGAGACGGAACAACAGCGCCAGTTCCTGATCGAGCAAGGCTGCGAACTACTCCAGGGATACCTGATTGGGCGCCCCGCCGAGCCCCAACAGGTCATAGAACATTTGCGTAAATCCACACTACGCCGGGTAAAGTGAACCTGCCATGCGGACGACAATCCACAACGACCGTACAGTCACCATGCATCTCCCGTGCATGGTACCGTTAATATTGGCGCTGGGTTGTCCCAGCGTCGGGCTGGCCCAACCGGAACCACCACCCCGTGATATCGACCGTCTGCTCCAACTCGATTTTGCCGAACTGATCGACACGAAAGTGAAACTGGCCTCGCGGGCGGAGGAAAGCGCCTTCGCCACACCGGCGGCGGTGTATGTCATCAGCGCCGAGGATATCCGCCGTTCCGGCCACCGTCGTCTGGCGGAGCTGCTGCGCCTCGTGCCCGGTCTGCATGTCGGGAAAATCGACGGCGACCACTGGGCGGTGTCTAGCCGCAACGCGCAAAACCGCTTCAGCAGCACCATGCTGGTGATGATCGATGGCCGGCATATCTACACGCCGCTGTACGGCGGCGTGCGCTGGGAATTGCAGGATACCTTGCTGCAAGACATCGACCACATCGAAGTCATACGCGGCCCCGGTGGTCCACTGTGGGGCGCCAATGCCGTGGACGGAATCATCAACATCGTGACCAAGCACGCCCGCGACACCCACGGCACGCTACTGTATGCCGCGGCGGGTGACGGCGAGATGAACACCGATGCCGGTGGCCGCTACGGTGGCGTCACGGACGGTGGCGTCAATTACCGCGCCTATGCCAAGGACTACCACAGCGACAACGGCGCCTATCTAAATGCCGACCAGAGCACGCATAACGGATTGCGCACACCCGGTGAGGATGCCTACGACCGCGAAAATGCCTCGCAGGTTGGGTTCCGCGCGGATTGGAATGCCAATGCGCGGGACAGTCTCATGCTGCAAGCCAATGCCTACGACAACCACATCGACGAGGAACGCAGCCTCAGCGCCGGTGTGTTCCCCAACTCCGCCGATGCCCAGGGAGTGAATTCCATGCTCCACTGGACCCGTCGACTCGATTCCGGCAACAGCCTGGAATTGAACGCCAGCCTCGATCAGGTACGTTTTTCGGATGATATTCTCAATGAGACCCAGACCCTCGGCGATCTGGATTTCCAACACCTGATCAATCGCGGGCCGCAGCAGTTCATCTGGGGGCTGGGGTATCGTTACTACCATAACGATGTCACCATTCCGGATCCGACCGCGTGCGACTTCACCCAGCCCTGCTTCACGCTGGATCCGCCCAAACGAACCGACAACACCCTCAGCGCCTTTGTCCAGGACCGTGTGCAGACAAGCGCGGAAACAGCGGTGATTGTCGGTACGAAACTCGAGCACAACGACTACACCGATTTCGAATATCAGCCCACCCTGCGGCTGCTCTGGACCCCGACCGACGACGCCAGTCTATGGACAGCGGTTACCCGTGCGGTGCGTACCCCGACGCGAACCGGCAGCGACGGCCAACTCGATTTTGGCAGTGGCGTCACTGTCCCCATTGGCAACCCCGATGCCGAGGCATGGCAGGTCTATGCCTATGAAGTTGGCTATCGGCAACGCCTTTCGCAACGACTGAATTTCGATCTGGCTGCGTTCAACGACGATTACCGCAACACCCTGCAGCCGCCACTTGCCAGCCCGACTTCCCGCGGTCTGGACAAAGTGTATGGCCTCGAAGCCGTGGTCCGCCTGCAACCCCTGCCGCGCTGGCGCCTCGAGACGAGTTACACGCTGCACCG
>JACRMO010000206.1 GCA_016214925.1 Gammaproteobacteria bacterium | reverse complement strand
TCCAGGCCTTGGCCTGATA
The DNA here is from genome assembly GCA_016214925.1 of Gammaproteobacteria bacterium. Lineage (GTDB taxonomy): Bacteria > Pseudomonadota > Gammaproteobacteria > Thiohalobacterales > Thiohalobacteraceae > JAHJQQ01. The sequence continues at coordinate 10,981 of JACRMO010000206.1, read as the reverse complement.
GATCAGCAGCGGATCGATGGGCACGTAGAGCAGTTCCTTGGAGGCGCGGTTGATGGAATACGACAGGCCGCGATCGGCGATCTTGAGGAAGGCGCCGCTGCCGAGCGTCGTCTGGGACATGTACAGCAGACTGCCGACGGTGACGGCGAGCGGCTGTGCGAACAGCCCGCCCAGCGCGCCAAGCCAGCGATGGATCAGCGGCGTGATCAGCAGATTGATGCCGATGGCGACCGCGCTCAGCAGGCTGAAGAAATTTCCCAGATAGGCGGTGCGCGCCTCGCGGTCGGTGATGGCGGCCTCGACGACTTTCATGAACTGGAATTCCACCAGCGGTTCGACGATCTGCGCGAGCAGCAGAATCGCGGCGATCAGCAGCAGATAACGGTGGCGCAGAATCGCGCGCCAGTGCCCGGAAGCCGTGGTGCCGTTGTCGCGCACACCGTTGTGTTCCGTATACAGGCCGAGCTTCCCCATCCACAGCGTCAGCAGCATCAACAGTCCGAGGATGGCCGCTGCAACGAGCAGCAGGTCGGTGGTTGAAAAATGCAAATGGGTGATGAGCGCGCTCGACAGCGCGCCGCCGGCCATGCCGCCCAACAAGCCGCCGGTACCGATGAGCCCATACCAGCGCTTGCCGTCCTCAAGGGTGTGAATACTGTTGGTCAGGCTCCAGAATTGCTCGACCAGAATCACGCTCAACATGTCGACGAAGACATAGAAGGCGAAGGCCGGTACAAAACCTTCATCACCGATCCAGAAATAAAAGGCCAACAGACAGGCGATCACGAGTGCGCAACTGCCGAGCACCACGTGCATGCGCGAGTAGTGTGCAACCAGACGATGATATGCACCGATGATGAGCCCGAGTCCCAGCGCGGTCGCAATCCACACATACGGCAGATAGTCGCTGCCCAAGGCGCTGATGAACAGCGAACGGCTCGCCGGCTTGAGGTGATACAGCGCGGCGATGATGAGAAAGAAATTTGTGAACAGCAGCACACTCCGAGTGAGGCGCGCATGGCGCATCGGTGGCATGAGCATTGCTTTATCTTGTTGATCGGTTACCATGGCGCTCGCATGTTCGCAGCAGGAGGGTAAGTCAATGTGGTGTCGACTGCTGATAGTCGTAAGTTGTGTTCTCGGATTCTCTGTTACAGTTCAGGCGTCTAGCCCGAAAAATCCCTATCCCTCGCTGCGTGAAGTCCAGAATTCCTCGCTCCAGACCCAGCTCGAACAGCACCTCAAGAGTCTGAATCTTGACGCTGCGGTTCGCCAGGGGCGCCTCGCCGTCAGCCTGGTCGATGTCACCGATCCCCAACATCCCAGCCTTGCACAGGTCAATGGCGACGACATGGTGTATGCCGCCAGCCTGCCGAAGATCGCTGTCCTGTTGGCCACCTGCGAGCGTATTCACGAGGGCAAGCTGGTGCTGAATGACGAGCTGCGCGGCGTGATGATCAATATGATCCGCTATTCCTCCAACGCCGCGGCGACCGATCTGATCCGCCGTGTGGGTCACGATTATATCAATCAAGTGCTGACGTCGCCGAAGTATCGCCTCTACGATACCCACACCAACGGCGGTCTGTGGGTCGGCAAAGAATACGCGTCGGGTGTCGCCTATCACCGCGACCCGCTGCACAACTTGTCGCACGGTGCCACCGCCTTCCAGGTCGCGCGCTTCTACTATCTGCTCGAAACCGAACAACTGGTGTCGCCGGAACTGTCGCGCGAGATGAAGGCGATCATGGGCGATCCCGGCATCAAGCATAAATTCGTCAAGGGCCTGATGAGCGTGTCGCCCGACGCGCATATTTACCGCAAGTCCGGCACGTGGCAGAACTGGCATGCCGACAGCGCCATCGTCGAACACGCCGGCCGCACCTACATCGCTGTCGCGCTGGCCGAAAGTCCGCAGGGCGGTGAATGGTTGAAGAACCTGATCGGCGAACTCGACCAGATCATTTTGAGCCAGCCGCTGCGGGCTGCCCAGCTCGAACCCCGTCTCGAACCCAGTCTCTCAGCAAAGCGTGCAGGCGCGTCGCAAAAGTCTGGTGTTCGACCGCGGAGTTCTTCTTCAGAACGTTTGATGTGAGCGCGACAAGATAAAACTGGCGTGGGGCACCGGCCGGCGCCTCCACGATGGCCACCGAGTTCATCCAGTTGTCCACGTTGCCCTGGTATTTCTTGCACACAAAGCCCGGCTCCGGCTTGCAGCGGAACAACGATCCCGATTTGAAATACACCGCCGCGTCTTCAAGCGCCGGCGACGAGGCGTAGCGAATGCGCCGCTGCGTCATGTACAGCAGCCGTTTGATCTCCAGACTCGACCACGCATCCACCAGCTTGCCCTGTTCCAATAAAACCAGATAACGCAACAGTTCGCGCGTGGTGGACGTGCTGTTGGTGCCGGCGATGCGGCGCTTGCCCATCGCGGTGAAAAAACTCCCCTGACGCAGCGCGTCTTTATCCAGGCCATTGCGCGTCAGCGGCGTGAGCAGGCTATCCAGCAACAGCTCGCTGCGTTCCTTGGGCGTCGATTCGCGGAAGTACGCCTGTTCCTGTTCCAGCGTCGGCGGATAGTCCTTGCCGAAGTGGCGCAGCAGCACCAGCTGTTTGATGACCATGCTCGCCGCCGCGTTGGAACTCGCCGACAACGCCCAATCCAGATAACTCCATAGATTCGCCGTGTCGCCCTCGCGCAAGGCGCGGCGCGGCATGCTGCTATCCTCGGGCAGCCAGAACGGTACGGTATGGGAATCGGTGTGAATGAACTCGTCCGCCGTGACCTGCGTGTTCTTCAGCACGCGCTGACGCGCGGCGATATCGTTGGGATAGAGATCGGCGAGCGCCTGGAACAGCGCCAGGGCGACCATGATCTTGCCCACGCTGCCGGGATTGCGCTGCACATCGGCGTTGTGTTCCGCATACAGCGGTTTAGCGGGGTCGCTGAGATCGAGTACGCTGACACTGTAATTGCGCGCACCCGCGCCGAGTAGCGCGACGATCTTGCGCGTGAGCGCCGCGTCCGGCGCGGGGATCGCGAAGTCCGGGTGTTCGGTCAGCCGCAGGTGAATCTGCGCGGTCTTGAGCAAGGCGCCCGAGGGCAGCCGGTTGAGTCCGCGTTTGTCTTCCTGCGAGATGCGATAACCTTCCAGGCGCGCGATGCCGGTTTCGGGGTAGGCGTCGATGGGGTAGGTAAAAACAGGTCGCGTGTATGCTGCTAATGCAGTGATCAGCGAGAAGGCATAAAGCAATCGGATCATGGGCGAGCACCTAAACGATTACACACCAAAGCGCGCAAAGAACGCTGGGGTGAATTATATGTTCACTTCGCGTGCTTTGCGTTCTCCGGTGTGAATGTGTTTTTTCACTCTACCGGCGCCGCGCGCAGATCGATCATCTCATCAGCGCCGCTGTCACCGGCATGATCCATGTCGATCAGATACTGGCTGCGCCGCGCGCGCGTGCTCTCCACGAACGGGCGGATCTGGAACAGCCCAAGTCGGCCGTGCTGGAACCCGAACTCGATATCCGCCGGTGCGCGCAGGCCACCGTCGATCTCGGGCATGGGGAAGCGTTGCTCCACATCGTCGGCAAGCAAGCGCAACCGTTCGATTTCCGCCGGTAACAACACCGTGTCGCGGCCGCTGGCGGGACGTTTACTCACGCCGCCGGTCGGCAGGGGTTCCGCGCGTAACGGCGCGCTGGCCTGGGCGAGCAGGCGGGTTTCGCCGCTGGCGCGGTTCACGCGCAATTCTTCGGCGGCCTGACCTTCCACCGCGCCGCCAACGCCTTCGCTGATGGCGATCGACAACCATTGCCGATCGCCGGTCTCGATATCGGCGGTCACCAGCACACCGGATTTTTCCGAGGCGAAGGTCTTGAGCAGCAACACCGCCGGATACACATGCTCCGGTTGTTCCATATGTGCCTGTCGCCAGGAATACGCACGCTCGGTGAACGGTGAGGCCCACACGCTTTGAATTGCCCGCACGACGGAGTCGAAGCCCACCACATTAGGCAAGGTGAGATTCAGGCCTGCGCCGGTGAAGCCGGGCAGGTCTTCCACATTGGTGTCGCTGCGCACGAACACGCCGACGTTGTCCACATCGCCGAAGGCCGCTTGCATGGCCGTGCGCAGACGCGCGCGGAAGCCATCGCCCGGCGTGGTGCTGACGATCCAGTGCCGCAGACGCTCCAGCATCAAGCGCGTTTCGCGCTCGCGCACCGCAGGATCGTCGAGCACGCGCAGCCGCGCGTATTCCGCGCGCAGCCATTCGAAGGTGCTGGGTCCGCCCTGGGCAATAGGCTGGTCGAGCAGGGCGCGGAACACGCCGAAGGGGATGACCACGCCGGGATTCACCGCCTCGGGATAGTGATGCGCCAACTCGCCGAGGTTGGCCGCCTTCGGCCCGACGGTGCGGCCGGAGTCTTCGGCGCGGATATCGCGCAGCGGGACGAGTGCCGTCTGTTGCAGATCGAGCTTGTTCAGATCGGGCCGAATGACCACATCCTCGGTGAGTTCCTCGCGGCCGAAGATCTCGTCCCACTGTGGGCCGTCGGCGCTGATGCGCACCGTGCCGCGCGGGCTCACGGCGAGCACAATGCGTTCACCGAAGTGGGGTGTAATGCGGTCGAGCAGGGCAGCGTCGACCACGACATTCGGAATGCCGAGATTACGCGCCAGCAATTGCACATGCGACAGCGAACTGCCTTCGCCGCGGGTGAGGATGCCGGCCACCGGCGGCAGTTCCGGCGTGGTCGACGGCAACAGATAAATGCCGTCGCTGCGGAAGGCCGCGTCCGGCTTGGGTACATTCAATAACACACCGCGGCGCAGGCCTGGATTGAGCGCGCGCAAGCCTGCGGAGACATTCGTATCGAAGAGTGTTTGTTCGACGCCGACGTGTTGCTGCGCGTCTTGCAACAGCGCATCGAGAACGCGCGTATAGGCGAGCAAGGGACTGCCGCGTAGACGGTCGGGGATGAAATGCACCGCCCGGTCCGTCAAGTCCGACCAGTGTTCGATGCCGGTGCTGAACTGAAACTCCAGCGAGCGCTGCGCCCACTGCGGCACGCGCGCGAGATAACGCAGCGCGGCGTAATAGTCTTCGGCGCTGATCTGCTTTGATGTTTCCAACGCGCTGATCTGCTGTTCCACGGCGGACCATTGCCGCTCGGAAAGCAAGCCGGCCGCGGCCAGACTCATGCCGAGACTGCGCAGCCAGTGCAGCCGGGTAAGGCGGCTGGTGTTTGGCGTGTGTTCGAGCAGTTGATTGCCGACGGCATAGACTTCCTGTTCCAGCGCCAGGCTGGCTTGCAGCAGACGCACGCGGTTGGAAGGGCTGAACTGTGAGCTAGAGGGAGACGATTGCAATAGCATCTCACGCCAACGCAGATCGAAGTCACCGGCGATACGCAGTCGCGTGGCGAGATTCGGCGTGGCCTGCAACTGTGCGATGGCCTCGTGCAATGTGTTCTTCAACGCGCGGCTGCCGGATTCGCCGATCAGCTGTTCGAGTTGGCGAATGGCGTTGCGCGGCGCGTACAGCGTATCGAGCGCGGTGGCCAAGCGTTGATACTGATCGGCGAGTTCCGTCAGCCCCTTGGTTGCGGCATATTCACGCACCCGGTTCGGGTCGGTGGCATCCGGCAGGCCGTGGATCTTGATGCGCAGGACATTGAACCCCGGATCGCGCTCGGCGATGTCGATAGCAAGCTGGCGCGCCTGCGCCGCCGTGGGCGGTTCCGAGTTGACGGGTAGCAGGCGCGTCGCCTCGCGCAGCAACAGGAAGCGTTCGGGCGAGCGCCAATCCGCTTCATCGACCAGCGCCAACAGCAGCGCACGCGCACCGGCGCGCTCGTCTTCCACTTGCAAGGCGCCGCGGTAGTAGCGCGCGGAGCGAAACACCCAACCGTCGTCGTTCTGAATCAGAAATTGTTCCAACAGAATCTGGCGCAGCTCGTCGAGGTGCGCATCCGGACCGACGAAGTCCAGTGTCTTGATGTCCGCCAGCAGCGTGGCGACCGGATAACCCGCATTGCGGATCGCAAGCGCGCGCGAGTTCCATTCACCGTGTTGCACGCCGCCGTCATGCGCGTGACAGGCACCGGGTCCGGGCGGTAGGACGGTGCCGTCGTCGCAAAACCAACGGATACGTTCGAACGGCCCGCGTGGTGCGGTCTTCATATATTCGACCCAGGCGCGCATCTGCTCTATTGAAGGTGTCGCCGCGGCTGGTGAGGCGGTCTCGGCCAGGACCGATGTGCCCATGCCCAATAAAACGTTGAGGACGAGCCCCGACAACAGGCGGTGGAGGGCGGTCAAGCGGCGAGGGCGGACGTTGGCGGGCATCGGGCCAATGAGGGTCGGTGGTGGAGGAATCGGGCCTGCGTACACACTCTACGGCTTGCGGATCAGGCAGGCAAACCCGCGTCGGCATTGGTTATCCGGGCACGAATTTGCATGCCCACCCCGGCTAGTTTACCCTACGCGCTCTTCGCAGCCGGGGGGGCCCAAAATAAGGGGTCAAACGGTCTGTTTTCCAGGTTCCCGGAGAGGTGTCCGAGCGGTTGAAGGAGCACGCCTGGAAAGTGTGTATACGGCAACGTATCGCGGGTTCGAATCCCGCCCTCTCCGCCAAATTAAAAAGGGGTCCCTTGTGGACCCCTTTTTCGTTCTTGTTACTGGTCTACACTTAAGGAAAACCGATCATCAGGTGTGCAAAGCCCTGAAGGAGGGTGTAACCATGGTACAGACGATGAACGATATCATGCATCCCGGTGCGCAGGTGCGTGCCGATCCCGCGTTCCCGTGTGCGCCGGTCGAATGGACTATGACGGCGGCCAAGCATACGGCGCAGCACGAGGGATTGCATATGCAGGACGATCATTGGGTCGTGGTGCGCGCGTTGCAGGAATATGTCTCGCGCCATGAGCCTGGTGATATTAACCTGCGCGAGCTTCACGACGCCTTGGAGGAACGTTTCCATCATAAAGGTGGCATACGTTATCTCTATACGCTGTTTCCTGGCGGGCCTGTCGCGCAAGGGTGCCGGCTGGCGGGTTTGGAACCACCGACGAGTGCGGAAGATAAGAGCTTCGGCAGCGTGGCCTAGACGGAAGACGATTCATGGCGCGGCCCACGGTGCCGCGCCATAACATCGAGCAGCGGATGGGCGGCTGTCGACATGATGTCTATTCCGCTTTAGCGCCAACTCATTCCCCGTGTAATTAATAAAAAATTCCCGGGGTTTAAAAAAATAGACGCTGTTCTCATCACTGTTAACGGCCGACGCCCCGCTCCGCACTCAGATAATGAACACTGAAGAGACCTGCCACATCGAGCCACACTTGATGTGGATGCAGGCGGGCAGCGCGCGCGAGTGCATGGAATCCCGCCACTGAATATTTGTAGGAATTCTCGGTGTGGATGCCGTCTCCGGACTCGAAATGAAAGCGCCGCCCGCACACGCGGATATCCTGCGCGCAGCGGCTGACCAGATGCATTTCGATGCGCCCGCGCACACTATTGTAGAAGGCGCGGTGCCGGAAGTTCTGCGGAGATATCTCCGCGTCGAGTTCATCGCGCAGGCGCTGCAACAGGTTGAGATTGAATTGAGCGGTGATGCCGGCACGGTCATTGTAGGCCGCATGCAATATCTGCGGGCCCTTCTTGAGGTCCACACCGATCAGCAAGGCGCCATCGGGCTGCACCATGCGGCGTACGCGCTGCAGAAATGCCAGCGCCTCGTCCGGTTCGAAATTGCCGATGGTCGAGCCCGGAAAGAAGGCAAGTTTTTTCCCGTCCCCGGCGACGTCGGGCAACTCGAAGTCCTGCATGAAATCGGCGCAGGTCGCATGCGCATCGAGCCAGGGATAATCCTGCGCCAGACGTTCTACGGATTGGCGCAGGAATTCGCGCGATATATCGATGCCGAGGTAGCTGCGCGGCCGCACCGCTTCGAGTAGCAGGCGGATTTTCCGGCTGGCGCCGCTGCCCAGTTCGATCAGTGTGGTGTCCGGTCCGGCTAGCTGTGCGACATCGTCGGCGCAGGATTCCAGAATTCCCATTTCGGTGCGCGTCAGATAGTACTCGGGCAATTCGCAAATCGCGTCGAACAGATGCGAGCCGCGCTCGTCGTAGAAAAACTTGGGCGCGATACGCCGCGGCTGCGCCGACAGCCCTTGCAACACTTCTTCCTGCATCGTGGCAGGCGTTGGATGTTCGTCGTAAAAACGGATGGCGGGTTGTTTCATCGGTCGTCCGCCAGACGGATGCCGGAGAACTGCCAGCGGTCGACGGGATAGAAAAAATTGCGGTAGCTCGCGCGGATGTGATCCGCGGGCGTGACACACGAACCGCCACGCAGAACCAGCTGGTTGAGCATGAACTTGCCGTTGTATTCGCCGAGTGCGCCCGTGGCCGGCCGGTAGCCGGGGTAGGGCGCATAGCCGCTGCGGGTCCATTCCCATACGTCACCGAACAGTTGTGCCGGATTCGCAGTGCCGAGCGCAGGGATCGGATGCAGGTATCCCGTCTCGCGCAAATTGCCATGCACGGCTTCGCCGCGTGCCGTCGTTTCCCATTCGGCTTCGCTCGGCAGGCGCTTGCCGGCCCAGCGTGCGTAGGCGTCGGCCTCGTAGAAGCTCACATGGCACACCGGTTCGTGTTCGTTCAGCGCGCGCATGCCGGCGAGCGTGAACAGCCACCGGCGGCCGTCGAGGGTTTCCCAGTACAGTGGCGCTTGCCAGCCTTGTTCGCGCGCCGCGCGCCAGCCGTCCGCGAGCCAGTATTCCGGGCGCCGATAACCACCGGCCTCGATGAATTCGAGATACTCACCGTTCGTGATCGGGCGCGAACCCAACGCATAAGCCGTCATCAACTCGCGATGCTGCGGGCTTTCATTGTCGAAGCCAAAGCCGGTGCCGTCGTGCCCGATTTCCTGCACACCGCCCGGTTGTTCGATCCAGTTCAACGCGGTATCGCTGCCAATACCGGCTGTGGGCAGGTCGACACGGTAAGCCGGCCTGAGCGGGTTGATCGAGAAGTTGTATTTGATGTCGGTCAGAAACAGTTCCTGATGCTGCTCCTCGTGCTGGCAACCGAGCGCGGCGCGTACCGCGACGTCCGGCCAGTGCTTCTTTTCCACGGAAGAGAACAGATCAGCCATCGCGTCATCAATGTATCGTCGATAACGCATTACCTCCTCGGTCGTCGGTCGTGACAGCAGGCCGCGCCGCGCTCGCGGAAACGGGGCGCCGACCAGCTCATAATATGAATTGAACAGATGTTCGAAGTGCGGATGAAAGGGACGGTAACCGGGAGAGAACTCTTTGAGCAGGAATGTTTCGAAGAACCAGGATGTGTGCGCAAGATGCCACTTGGCAGGACTGACTTCAGCCATGGCCTGTAAGCCGTAGTCGTCCGGCGCCAGCGGCTCGCACAGTGTCTCACTTATGCAGCGCACGGCGTTGTATTGTGTGGCCAACATTTCCCGCGCTGTATGAAGACTCTGCGCGGTATATTCTCCTTGTTGCGACTTGCCGCGGGTGATGTTCATACTCAGCCTCCTTGCAAGATGAGCTTCAAGTGAAGCACAGCCAGCGCAGATTTCAAATTCCGCGCGACGATCAAGGGTGATAACGCCACATTCTGTAAAGCCGCTTGGCATTACCCTAAACTTAGTCGCTTTGCTAATCCTGTAGTTTCCGGACGATTTTTTGCGCCCTAGCGCAAGCTAGGCTTCCAGCTCGGGGTAGTGACGAAAGATGCCGTCCTCGCTGAACGGCAGGCGCCGTTCGGAGGCGAGATAGGCAGCGACGTTGGGTCGCAGCATCACGCGCTCATGCAAGGCCACCAGACCGGGTATCTCCGCTTCGAGTCGCGACATCATGTTCGGAACAGCATAACGCAGCCCCGCGACGATCTGAAACATCGACAGATCGACGTAACTGAGACTGCGCCCGATCATGTAACCGCGGCGCCCACCCAGGCTCAGATTGCGTTGCAGTACCTTCTCGAAGTAGCCCAGCAGTTCGGGCGCGCGGTCCTCGGTGAAGAACCGCGCGCGGCGTTTGGATTCGGGTTTCTGGTCCGCGTAATAAAGATTCATCGCGACGGGATGGTGCGTGTCGTGGACGTCGACGATGAAGTCCTCCACGGTGAGCTGCAACTGATGCGCCCACAGCCGCGTCGCCTCGGCCTTGGGCGCCAGGCCCAGGCGCGGGCCGAGGAACTGCAATATGTTCGCGGTCTGCGCGATCACCTGTTTGCCCGCGCGCAGGAAGGGCGGGGCGAAGGGCGGACGCTCCAGGGCCGAATCTTCCATCACCCGCAGCATCGCGGCGACGCCGAGGCCGCGCCCACGCTCGCGCGCCACATCCACATAGTCCGCATCCGCCGCCTCCAGCGCCAAGCGCACAAACTCGCCGCGTCCCTGAATGGATGGCCAATAGAAGAGTTCATAACGCATCGCATCTCTCCCGCGTTGTCGTCTCATCAAGGGTAGCCAACATCACCCGACTCACCCTCACCAAACACCCAGCCAAGCATTAATTGACTAATTGATCATTCTGTACCATGCTCAATGCATCGTTTAGACATAGGTTGACTAAATAATCATGTCGCGTCGAACCTTCCACGAACCCGACACCGTCCGCCAACTCCTGGACCAGATCACTGCGGCCGCCGCGAAGCAGGGGTTGGACGAGCAGGCGCTGGCCCGGCGCGCGGGTGCCGCGCCCGAGACCCTGTCGCGGATGAAGGCGCGCGGGCATGGGGATTTCGGTCTGCTGGTGCGCCTCGCCCGGGTGGTCGGCCTGAAACTGGTCGCTGTGCCGGACGATGCGGCGCTCGACGCACTGCGACGCGGGGACTTCTTCTGATGGATTACCACGCCGTCGTCTGGACGCGTCGAGTAGACGGTCCGCTGAAGATGGGCGACCTGATCGTCACGCCGCAGGAGACCCGCTTCAG
>JACRMO010000223.1 GCA_016214925.1 Gammaproteobacteria bacterium | reverse complement strand
GATCGGGATTCTCGCTTCGCGGCTCAAGGACCGCTTCCATCGCCCGGTGATCGCCTTCGCCGCGGCCGGCGATGGCACCATCAAAGGCTCGGCGCGCTCGGTGCTGGGCGTGCATATCCGTGACTGCTTGGAGGCGGTGGCGACGCAGCATCCTGGTTTGATCCGCAAGTTCGGCGGGCATGCCATGGCCGCCGGGCTGACGCTCGCAGAGCGTGATCTGCCGGTCTTTCAGGCGATCTTCGACGCCGAGGTTAGCCGACATCTGAGCAGCGACGATCTACAGGGCGTCATCCACAGTGACGGTGAACTGGAGACCGGCGACTTCACGTTGGAAACCGCCGAACTGTTGCGCGGTGCCGGGCCGTGGGGGCAGCATTTCCCCGAGCCGGTGTTCGACGGTGAATTTGACGTTGTTTCACAGCGGATGGTGGGTGGGCGGCATCTGAAATTGAGTTTGCGTGGTGTGGCGCAAACGGTGCCGCTTGATGCCATCGCCTTCAACCAGGCCGATCTCTCCGACTTCGTCGGTGCGCGCGTGCGCATCGCCTACCGGCTCGACGCTAACGAGTTTCGTGGGCTGCGAAATCTGCAGTTGGTCGTGGATTATCTGGAGCGTGTGTAGACACCGTCCCACATAAAAAAGCCCCGCCGAGTGGCGGGGCTGATTTGTACGTCGTTCAATTATTATCTGTGGTGGGATCAGTCGCGGTCGTAATATTCACCACGGTGGCGATATTCCTCGCGATTGTAGTGAACATGCTTGCCTGCGGGGCAATTCGGCTTGGCTTCATGATCGTGCTCTTCGCGCGGCATGTGTGGAGCACACATTTCACCTTCGTTATAGTCCTCCAGCGTCTCGTGGTAGTTCTCGGCGCCCATCCAGTTGCGCTGCTTCGAGAACACCGGATAGGTCTGCAGCCACGCCGTCGCGTCAATGATGGTCTGGTCGATACAGACGCTGTCGTTGCCGGCGCAGACATTCAGCTTGGCGGCGATCAACTGTTTGGCCAGGGAGACGGTCTTGTCGCCACGCACCGACGACTCCAGAATATTCATCGCGAAGGCATTCGGATCGGTGGCGGAACCCGGCAGCGTCAGGTCGCAATTGGCTGGCCAGTCACTGGGATGGTTCTTCCAATAGCCGATGGTACCGGTGCCTGGAGCGATGACATCCGGTGGTGTGAGGGTAACGGATTCGCAGACGATCTCGCCCGTGGAGGGATCGGCATTCGGTACAAAATCGTCCGGCTGAGTGTCGTCGAAATGGGCCGAGAAGCTGAACGAGCCGAAGGTCACTTCCGTCGGCACGAAACCCAGCACGGCCGCGCGGACCGTGGACAGATTGTTGATGGTCAGGCGGTAGGTATCCAGCTTGCCGTCGTTATCGATCGCATCAATGAGCTGGAACGTCAGGTTTGCCGTGACATCGGCACCCGAAGTCGCTATGGCGGAGAGCGTGTTATCGAAATAGCTGATATCCAGATTGGGCACGCACGGGCCGCCCGTGTAATTGCAAATCATGCCCATGACGATGACTTCCTGACCGCTCACGCCTGGACCGTCGGAGATAAGGGGGTTGGAGCTGGCATCGGGATCGCCGTCACCGTCGGCATCGCCTGGTACGCCATAGGGAATCAGGTCGATTTGCAGGGTTTCGCTGTCGATCAGCGTGAATTCCGCGCGTGAGATGTCATAGCCACTGTTGAAATCGACTATCTCCTGAGGGTCGAGTATCTGGTGCGTGTTGCCGGCGGCGTTGGCCGAAATCGCGGCAACACCACAGCTTGCGGCGAAGATGGCGCGGGAGAGCGGGCTTTTAATGATGTTGTTCATTGTCGTGATGTCTCCGTGTTTTTGTTATGCCATTTTCGCGCGGTTGCGCGCGGCGGCGATCAAACCCACCAAGCCGCTTCCGAACAGCCATGCCGCCGCCGGAACCGGAACAACTTGCATTTGCAGAAGGTTGTAATCCTCGGCCGCGCTGGAAACAGGGTTTATATCGGCGGAGCCGGCGCTGAAACGGATCAGCAGATTGGCCGGATTGGCAAAGCCATACGGTGACAGCAGTGGATCCAACCCGGAGATACTGAACTCGACTCCGTTGTTGGCTTCGCTGATCGCGCGGGTAATGGTGAGCGAAGAAGGGTTGCTGACGATGGTAAGGGTATCTCCCCCATTGTTCGCGCCGGGTGCCGTCGAACAGTCGGATACTGTAAGTCTCGTTCGTATCGAATACCGACCGATTGCAATATGTGCTTGCACAGGTGGCGCTATATTCGTTGGTGGAAGTTGTGTCCGTGACGGCCCTGGAATCGCCGACAGTGCCGTAAAAGTTCATGCCGAGATAGAGCACGTTCGACGGCTTCTCGTAAAAGGCGTAGACATTGCGGATGTCGAAGCCGTTATTGCTTTCGGTGCTTTCGGTACTGCCCAGGGCATCCAATGCGGTGGCGTCATTGTAGGTCGCCAGATTTACCGCACCGATCAAGTCGCTGAGGTCGCCGTCGACAACGATGGCATGGGCGGGGGCGCTGCTGATTGAGAGCACGAGTGCTGTAGCTACGCACGCACGCCGTCCTACTGCGCCGAGATTGGCACTTGGCATAGGTCTTCTCCTCCGACGGTTCTTAAAAATTCTTTATGTACAGCCATTCCGGACTGCTTAACTTGCGTCTCGTGAACCTCGGGCCGCAGGTTTGTGTAATTCTCCTGCAAGATTGAAGCCGATGCTTAAATTTATATTAGAAACAATTAGTAATCTGCTTGGACGGGCAATGATTTTGTAGGAATGTAAAGCATCCCGACTCGGATAAAAGCTCTTTATAATGTGGGGGTATTGGTAAACATGTATGTAAGACATACACCTACGCATAATTATGACCACTGCGCGTGTTTGTCGGCCATGTAAACTTTTCCATACAGCACTGCGTATCGGGGAGGGGAAGTTTTCTTTGAGTTTTGCTCGCGAGGAGGTCGCTATGCCGGTTCAAGTGGAAGCGCCCGGGTACTGGGTCTATGACGTGCCCAATACGGCAGTATGAGTCGTCGGTTGCGCGAGTGCTTTGCCAGACACTCGGATGACACCGATGTCAGACGCAGTCATTTCTTTCATGGGCGCTACGAGAATCTTTACCTGCCGCGGGAGCGCCTGCCGGAAATCAAGGTGCTTTTGGCGCACGTCGAAATGCTAGTCCGGCAGTCGCTTAAGAAACACCGACCTTCGGGCTGCGCACGGG
>JACRMO010000222.1 GCA_016214925.1 Gammaproteobacteria bacterium | reverse complement strand
TTTGCGCACGCCGCCGGAAATCATCGAGCATTTTTGCCAGGCTTTGCTGATCGTCATGACGTGGATACGCGGCGCGCTTCTCTTCCAGACTTTCCGTACTTCGCGATGCGATATCCAGAATGGCGTCGATATTGGCGGCGATGCTCTGATCCAACGTATCGATGTCACCCAGAATTTTATCCGTTGGCGCAGAACGAATATGGTCGCTCAGTTGTTCATAAAAACGGATCGCGTGTTTGGAAATGCCCGACGCGGGCTTGCCCATCAAGACAACGGCCTCCAACCCCTTCTGCAAGCGCTCAATGGCCTGGGCAATCCGGATGAGTTGGACCAAACTGACTTTCTTGCCCGCCAGCGCACGCAATTCGTCGGTAGAACTGATTTCAAATTGGAACATATCAACCATTGGATAGCGCGAACGATTGCACGGTCGGAATATTCCTACGGGCCGACGTCACGGTATGCGGCTTAATTCACAATCGCCTCACGGCGACTCCTCGCCCCAGCGCACCGACAGGTCGTGCGCGATGTCGAGTTGATCGAGAATTCGCGCGACGATGAAATCGACCAGGTCATCGAGGCTTTGCGGCAGGTGATAGAAGCCCGGATTCGCAGCCATCATCACCGCGCCCATGCGCGCAAGTTTGAGCATGTTCTCCAGGTGGATCACCGAGAACGGGGTTTCGCGCGGGACGAGGATGAGTTTGCGGCCTTCCTTCAGCACCACGTCGGCGGCGCGTTCGATGAGGTTGTCGCTGGTGCCGGCGGCAATGCCGGCGAGTGTGCCCATGGTGCAGGGACACACCACCATCGCACGCGGCACGCTGGAGCCACTCGCCACCGGCGCGGTCCATTCCTGTTTACCGAACACCTGTAACTGCTCGGGCTCGGCACCGTAATACTCGGTGAGAAAGCGCTGCATCTCGGCCGGACGTCCCGGCAGTTTAAGCTCGGTTTCCATGCTGATGACGATCTGTCCCGGTTCGGAGATCATCAGGTATACCGTTTCGCCGGCGTCGATCAGGCATTGCAGCAGACGTAGCGCATAGTGCACGCCGGAGGCGCCGGTGATGGCTAAAGCGATGGGACGTTGTCTGGGTGTGGTCATGTCAATGGCACCGATAATTCAGACTGAATTTAGCACACCAAAGGCCGCAAAGAACGCAGAGAATAGTCGATTATCTTCTCAGCGATCTTTGCGTACTTTGGTGTGAAACCTGTCAGGTCCAGTCGCCCAACTTATCCCTGCAATGCAACGAGCAACTTTGCATGAATGCCGCCGAAGCCGCCGTTGCTCATGATGATGATGTGATCACCGGGTTTGGCCTCCGCGACAACCGCCGCGACCAAGTCATCAATGCTGCCGAGTACGTCGGTCGGTGGTGTGGCCACCCGCGCGACATCGGCGAGATTCCAGCCCAGATCCGGCGGTTCGTATAACCACACATGATCGGCCTGCGCCAGCGCGGGCGCGATGGCGGCGCGATGCACGCCTAAACGCATGGTGTTGGACCGCGGTTCCAACACAGCGAGGATGCGCGCGTCGCCGACCTTGCCGCGCAATCCTGCCAGCGTAGTCTCGATGGCGGTCGGGTGATGCGCGAAGTCGTCGTACACGGTGATGCCGCGCACCACGCCGCGCACTTCCATGCGGCGTTTGACGCCTTGGAATTCCGCGAGCGCGGCGATGGCCTGTGCCGTCGGCACGCCGGCATGGCGCGCGGCGGCAATCGCGGCGAGTGCGTTATGCACGTTGTGATCGCCGAGTTGACTCCACTCCACGGTACCTTGCGCCGCGCCCGCGCACAGCACATCGAAACGGCTGCCGTCGGCGCTGAGCTTGCGCGCCTGCCACTGCGCCGGTGCTGCGGTTGCCGTCACGTTTTCCACCGGCGTCCAGCAGCCCATGTTCAACACCTCGGCGAGATTTGCATCATCGGCATTGCTGACGATCAGCCCGCTGGCCGGGATCGTGCGCACCAGATGATGGAACTGGCGTTGAATCGCGGCGACGTCGGGAAAGATGTCCGCGTGATCGAATTCCAGATTGTTCAGAATCGCCGTGCGCGGGCGGTAATGCACGAACTTGGAACGCTTGTCGAAAAACGCCGTGTCGTATTCGTCGGCCTCGACGACGAAGAACGGCGTCTCGCCTAAACGTGCGGACACGCCAAAATTGCCGGGCACACCGCCGATCAAAAATCCGGGCTTGAGTCCGGCGTATTCGAGAATCCAGGCGAGCATGCTGGACGTCGATGTCTTGCCATGCGTGCCGGCCACCGCCAACACCCAGCGATCCTTGAGCACATGTTCGGCCAACCATTGCGGACCCGAGGTATAGGCCAGGCCTTGATCCAACATATATTCGACAGCCGGATTACCGCGCGACAGCGCATTACCGACGACGACCACATCCGGCGCCGGTTGCAGGTGTTCGGGACGGAAGCCTTCCTGCAAGGTGATGCCCGCCGCTTCGAGTTGCGTGCTCATCGGCGGATACACGTTGGTATCCGAGCCCGATACCTGATGTCCCGCCGCGCGCGCCAGCTGCGCGATGCCGCCCATGAAGGTGCCGCAGATACCGAGAATGTGAATATGCATGTCGATCTATCGTCCAGGTAAGGATTTCATGGGCGTGATCCCATTATTCGGGCATTGTAATCGAGTCATGGGCGCATGACTCGATCCCGCACAACATCCTTGACAACCCACCTCATGCTATGGGAGGCTGAGTCCCGGCAAGCGCAGGAAAGGTAGAGGCCGCTTCTCG
>JACRMO010000221.1 GCA_016214925.1 Gammaproteobacteria bacterium | reverse complement strand
TGACGGCTCGGAGGGCGCATGTTTCAGTGCTGCCAAGCATCCTTGCGAAGGCGGGCCATGAGTCTAAGGCAGGCCCAAGGTCAGTTCGACGTAGGCGCGGGTGTCGAACACATTTTCATCGCGAAATTCCAGGTACTCGTCCAGCACGTTCTGCAACACCAGGGCGATACTGTGGTCGCCGCCGCCGGCCTGGAAGTGCTTCGCGACGCGCAGATCGAGGCGATCCTGAGAATCCAGGCGGTCACCATCGCCCAGCCACTTCATGCGACTGACACGGGAGTAGAGTGCGCTGATATCGATCTGCTGAGGAAGTCGGTGCATGCCGAAAATGCTGTAAGCATGTGTCGGTACGTCCTCGGCAAGTTCCTCATACAGCCAATTCGCGCTGTCCAGCGAATATTCATAGGAATTCAAGGCAGTGCCCTTGGCCTTCGCATAGGCCCAGTTGAGCACGACCATACTGCGTTTCTGCGGTCGATAGGTCAGGGCGGTCTCGACGCCGTTCGTACTCAGATCGCCACTGTTGGTGTGATAGAAGATACCGCCGTCGTTCACCGGGAACGGAGAAACCGCGAGCTCGCTCGGGTAGGGATATTTCTTCGGATTGGTGATGCGGTCTTCCATCTTGTCATGGAACAGTTTCACATCGAGGGTCAGGTGTTGGTCCGGCAGGCGTCCGAGATAACCGAGTTCCAGGGACGTGATCTGTTCCGGATCCAGATCGGTGTTGCCGAGGATGTACTGGTCGATGAGCTGGCCGTCACTGAAGCGTACCGCGCCATCGGCCTTTTCTTCGTAGAGGGTCGGCAGACGATAGGCGCGCGAGACGCTGGCGCGGAGGCCGTGGTTCTCGTTCAACTGATGATTGAGGGCAATGCGCGGTGAAACCTGGCTGCCGACTTGGCTGCCGTATTCGTACATGGCGCCCAGATTGACCGTGCCCTGCGCATAAGCGCGCCACTCGAGATTGCCGAAGGCCCGATAGAGCTGGTTCTCGATCAGGTCGTCGCGGCCGTACCAGTCATCACCCTCGACACGGTCGAGCCGGCCGCTGCCACCCCACACCAGACGCAACGCCTTCGAGAGCGATTGGGTGTGCTGTGCCTCCAACTCGAAACGTTCCTCGAACACGCTGAAATTGGTCGGGACGATTTCATCACTATAGCCGGGGAAGAAGAAGCCGATTGCGTCCGGCGGGACAACCGTGTCGAGTGCCTGGCTGGCGATATCCGAAAGCAGCGCTTCGGTGTGTTCCCGATGCCGCATGTAGTTGTGATAGAACTGCACGCGGGTCTCCGCGTCGTCCGCGTGGTTGTGACGCCAGACGACCTGCTGAAAATGGCTTTGCACTTCGCGGTCGCGCGGGGCTTCGACAACATCGTCGAAACGCCCCTCGCCGCGTGGCCCGCCGTTGTAGCCGGCCAGGAACTCCAGGGCATCATGATTGGAGAGCTGATAGTCGCTACGGAAATCGAACAGCGACACGCGCATGCCGTCGTTGAGCGGGTCGCGTGTGCTGACCAAACCACTGGCCGGATCGGGCGGCCCTTGATCGGTACGGGCCTTGAAACCCTCGTCGCGCCGATAACCCAGGCTCATGCGGTAATCGAACTTGCCGATCCGGTCACCGTGGCGCAGCAGCGCCTTGCTGGTGTCTTTGTTGCCGCGCAGCAGACTCAGCTCGGTGCCGTTCACCTGCGAGGGATGTTGGGTGATGATGTTGATCGCGCCTAAGAAGGCATTCGCACCGAAGGCGGCGGCATTTGGGCCGCGCACGACCTCAATGCGTTCGACATCCTTGATGTCCAGCGGCAGATCCGTCCAGCGCACCCCGCCCAGCGCCGGGCCATAGACCGGCCGGCCATCGACCAGCACCTGCATGCGCCGCGCATGTTCGTCGGCCAAGCCATGGTAGGTCGCCGAAGCGGTATGCCCCTTGGCATGCGCCACTTCGAATCCCGGCACCAGCCGCAGCAGATCGGGAATGTCCAGCGCGCCGGTGGCCTCGATCATGGTGCGGTCGATGATCGTTACGGCGGCCGGGGCTTCGTACTGGGGCTGGGCGAGGCGCGTGGCCGAGAGCACCACCGGGACTTGATCGAGGAAGTAGTCTTCGCCGGCGAGTTCGGCCATTGCCGTCTCGTCCGTGGCCAGGGCCGTGCCGCTCAACAGCAGCGTCAGGACAAGGCTCGGGTAGCGCGCGTGGGAGGAAGCGTGCTTGTGCATGGGAGGTTTCCTGTGGTGTCGGTGTGCATCGAGTTGTGGGCGCGACCGTCTACCGCGGCCGTCGGGTGTATGGTGCCGTCTTTGCGGGTATGCCGTCAAAAGCGGCTTCTGCCCGCGCCGGGCCATGCAGTACACTGTGCCGTCATGGACTTCCCTACCCTCGAAAATTTTATCGGCAACACGCCGCTGGTGCGCTTGCAGCGCCTGCCGGGCGACACCTCCAACCGCATCCTGGTCAAGCTGGAAGGCAATAATCCCGCCGGCTCGGTCAAGGATCGGCCCGCCCTGTTCATGATCCAGCAGGCTGAACAGCGTGGCGAGATCAAACCGGGCGACACCCTCATCGAGGCCACCAGCGGCAATACCGGCATCGCGCTGGCGATGGCCGCGGCCATCAAGGGCTACCGCATGGTGCTGATCATGCCGGACAACATGAGCGTGGAACGCGTGCAGGTGATGCGCGCCTTCGGCGCCGAGATCATCCTGGTGACGCGCGCGCAGAGCATGGAAGGCGCCCGCGACCTGGCCAAGCAGATGGAGGCCGAGGGCAAGGGTAAAGTGCTCGATCAATTCTCCAATATGGACAACCCGCAGGCGCATTATGAGGGCACCGGCCCGGAGATCTGGCGCGACACCGGCGGGCGCGTCACCCACTTCGTCAGCGCCATGGGCACCACCGGCACCATCATGGGCACCTCGCGTTATCTCAAGGAACAGAATCCGCAGGTGCAGATCGTCGGCGTGCAACCGACCGAAGGCGCGTCGATTCCCGGCATCCGCCGCTGGCCGAAGGAATACTTGCCGAGTATCTTCGATGCGTCGCGTGTCGATCAGGTCATCGAGGTCGATCAGCGGAACGCCGAAGACACCACCCGGGCACTGGCCGCGCGCGAAGGGATCTTCTGCGGCATTTCCTCCGGCGGTGCGGTCGCCGCGGCACTCAAACTTTCCGCGCAGGTCGAGCATGCGGTGATCGTCGCCATCATCTGCGATCGCGGCGACCGTTATCTGTCGACCGGTGTGTTTCCGGCCTGATTTTGTTGGTTAGTAGCACACCAAAGCGCGCAAAGAACGCAAAGATTTTTTGAATGGAAATTTCTTTGCGTTCTTTGCGCACTTTGGTGTGAAATGGTTTTTTCAATGCTATAGGTTCTCGCATGAACGTACTGGTATTCGTTATCGAAACCATCCCGGATGTCGCCGCAGGACGGCGCCTGCACGGGCTCGATGGACTGAGCGATGAAGACGTCGCCAAAGCGATGTTCCACATGCGTCGTCAGGAGACCGGCGGCAGTGATTTCCTGAAACTGCACCTGCACCGCATCGTCGCCATCTCGGCGGTGCTGCGGTCGCGCGATACGCTCAAGGTCTGGTCGCTGGGTGATCCGTCCGCCGACGAGAAGGAGATCGTGCAGCGCTTCTTCGACGGGCTGGATAAATTCACGCCGACGCTGGTGTCCTGGAACGGCGGCGGTTTCGATCTGCCGGTGCTGCACTATCGCGCGCTGCTGCATGGCATCGCCGCGCCGCGCTACTGGGACAGCGGCGACGATGACCGCGATTTCAAATGGAACAATTACCTGAGCCGTTATCACGCCCGCCATACCGATCTCATGGATGTACTGTCCGGCTATCAGGCGCGCGCCGTCGCGCCGTTGGATGAAATCGCGGGCATGCTCGGTTTTCCCGGCAAGATGGGTATGAACGGTTCCAAGGTGTGGGATGCCTATCTCGCTGGCGGGCTCGAGGATATCCGCAATTACTGCGAGACCGATGTGCTCAACACCTATCTGGTGTTTCTGCGCTTCGAGCTGATGCGTGGCAAACTGGCGCAGGCCGAATACGACAGCGAATGCAAACAATTGCGCGAGTATCTCCAGGCGGAGAACAGAACGCACTTCGCGGAATTCCTCGCCGCGTGGCAGTGATTCTGGAAATGCATTTCCCACACCAAAGCACGCAAAGAGCGCAAAGGTTTTCATATTCAGGAAGGTCTGATTTATTCTGTTCGTGCCGAGCCTGTCGAAGCATGAGATATTACGATAAAAAATCTTTGCGTTCTTTGGTGTGAAGAACCTTAGCTGTTCTATTTATTTCTCCGTGTTCTCTGTGCACTCCGGTGTGAATAATTTGGATATCCCATGAGCCGTTCCCGAAAACCCCGTCTGCCCGCCGAATCCATCGAGCTGTCGATCGAATCCCTGTCCCACGACGGCCGCGGGGTCGGTCGCGTGGATGGCAAGGCGGTATTCGTCGATGGCGCGCTGCGGGGCGAGCGCGTGCGTTGCCGGTTAGTGGCGAAACACAAAAAATATGACGAAGGTGTCGTCGAGTCCGTGCTGGACACCTCGCCACTGCGTGTCGAGCCGCGCTGTCCGCATGCGGGTGTGTGCGGCGGATGCAGCTTGCAGCACATGGCGTCCGAGGCGCAGATCGACGTCAAACAACAGGTGCTGCTCGACAGTCTGGCGCACATCGGCAAGGTGACGGCCGAAGAAATATTGCCGCCGCTGCGCGGGCCGCACTGGGGTTACCGCACCCGTGCGCGCCTGGGCGCGAAGTTCGTGCGCAAGAAAGGCTATGCGCTGGTCGGTTTCCGCGAGAAGCACGCCCCGTATCTCGCCGAGCTGACACGTTGCGAGGTGCTGCATCCGGTCGTCGGCGAGCGCCTCACCGAACTGGCCGAATTGATCGCCGCGCTGGAGGCGCGCGAACGTATTCCGCAGATCGAGGTCGCCGTCGGTGATAACGTGACCGCGCTGGTGTTCCGCAATCTCGATCCCTTGTCCGATGCGGACACGTCCGCATTGCGCGCCTACGGAGCGCGCACCGGCCTGCATGTCTATCAGCAACCGGCCGGGCCGGACAGCGTGAGCTTGTTGTGGCCGGAACACTCGGTCTTGAGTTATAGCTTGCCGGCGTACGACGTGACGTTGAACTTCCTGCCCGCGGATTTCACCCAGGTCAATCGCGACATCAACGGCGCAATGATCGACCTGGCATTGGCGCTGATGGATGTGCAGGCCAGCGACCGTGTGCTGGATCTGTTCTGTGGCTTGGGCAACTTCACCTTGCCGCTGGCGCGACGTTGTGCGCATGTAGTCGGCGTGGAGGGCGAACCGAGTCTGGTGCAACGCGCCCGCGACAATGCCGCGCGCAACGGCATAAGCAACGCCGAATTCCACGTTGCCAATCTTGCCGAGGATGTCTCCATCTATCCCTGGCTCAAGCAGGGCTTCGACAAACTGCTGCTCGACCCACCACGCAGTGGCGCGATGGAAGTGATTCCCGCCATCGCCAAGCTCGGCTTCAAGCGCATCGTCTATGTATCCTGCAACACGAGTTCACTGTGGTCAAGGCCGGCGTGATGGACATGTTCCCGCACACCACGCATGTGGAGTCGATCGCGTTGTTCGAGAAGCGGTAAGCGACTGAAATTTGACGTTTACAGGCTGATATCAAGGCCGGGGGCGAAATCGCGAGGGGGCCTGTGCCAGTGTGAGACGCTGTTCACAGTTTTGGGCGACGAGTTGACGAGAATGGGCCTTCGTTTATGGACGATGGCAAGGGAGAAACTCATGTTCAAAGTGGCTCTTATCGGTGGATTGATCGCAGCGTTCAGCCTCAGCCCTTTCACCCTGGGTGACCTTCTTTCCGGCCTGATCGGTTTGGGTGTCGCACTGTTTATGCTGGCTATCGTGATCGATATCATCGCCGGGATTTATGAGCGGGTCGGCCGCCGCAGGGATGGCCTGCACTACGGTCACTCCATCCGTATGCAGCGCACCCGTTCGGCACCGTGAGACTGCCCATCAATCCGCATTAGGCGCTACAGTCCGTAGCGTTTGATCTTGTACCACAAGGCGCGTTCGCTGATTTCCAGCAAGCGCGCGGCGGCGGCCTTGTTATTGCCGCTGCGTTCCAGCGCTTGCTGGATCAGCATCTTCTCCATCGCTTCGATCTGCGGATTCAATGCCAGCGAGGCGGACGCGGCCGGTGCCGCGCCGGGTGAACTCACGACGCTTGGCGCGCGCTGGATGATGTCGGCGGGTAGATGTTCCAGTGTTACCGTATCGCCGACACACAAGACGCACGCGCGTTCCATCAGATTTTCCAGTTCACGGACGTTGCCGGGCCAGGCGTATTCTTGCAGGCAGTCCAGGGCGTCCTGACTCAGTTGCGGCACCTTGCGCCCCAGTTCATTGGCATATTTCTCCAAGAAGTGTCGCGCGAGTTGCGCAATATCCTGGGTGCGTTCGCGCAGCAGCGGGACATCGATGCGCACGACGTTGAGTCGGAAGTAAAGATCGGCGCGCAGCAGTCCATCCTCGACGGCGCGTTGCGGATCACGATTGGTGGCGGCGACGATACGCAGATCGACCTTCTTGGGGTGCTGCGCGCCCAGACGTTCCACTTCGCCTTCCTGAATAACGCGCAACAGCTTGGCCTGGAGTACCAGCGGCATTTCCGTGATCTCGTCGAGGAACAGTGTGCCGCGGTCGGCGAGTTCGCATTTGCCGATGCGATCGCGCACCGCACCGGTGAAGGCGCCTTTCTGATGACCGAACAGTTCGCTTTCCAACAGTTCAGCCGGAATCGCCGCGCAGTTGATCGGCACGAACAGCCCGCCGCGCGCGGATTCCTGATGCAAGGCGCGGGCGACCAGCTCCTTGCCGGTGCCGGTCTCGCCGACGATGAAGACATTGCTGCGTGCCGGCGCGACTTGCCGAACCAGTCGATAGAGTTCTTGCATCTTCGGACTGTCGCCGATGAACTCGCCCCAGCCTTTTTCGACTTCGCTGCGCAGGAAGCGGTTCTCGCGTTGCACCGTGCCCAGCGCGAGCGCGCGGGTCACGGCGAGTTCCATATCCTTTATTTCCAGCGGGCGGATGATGTAGTCGGTGGCGCCCAGCTTCATCGCCTCGATGGCGGTTTCGACGGTCGCATAGGCCGTCAACACGATCACCGGCACGTCCTCGCCGCGTTCGCGCAAGGCGCGCAGCAGACCCATGCCGTCCAGGCGCGGCATGCGCAGATCGGTGAGCACGAGATCGAAGGACGCCGCATCGAAGGCCTCCAAGGCCGCGATGCCGTCTTCCGCCTCTACGACGTCATGACCCATGCCCTTGAGCGACAGCTCCAACAGGCGGCGCATTTTGGCTTCATCGTCGACAACGAGAATTCGTTTGGTGTCCATGACTGTTAGACCGGCGGCTGTGAAGTGGGAAATCGAATGTCGAAGCGGGCGCCGCCCCACGGGCTGTCCGTGATCTGGATGTGGGCATGATGCGCCTGCACGATCTGTTGCACGATCGTCAGTCCTAGACCGATGCCGCCTTCGCGCCGACTGAAGAATGGGTCGAAGATGCGTGCGCGCAGTTCGGCGGCGATGCCGGGGCCGTCGTCGAGGACACTGACCACGAGGTCAGTGCCGCTATCGCGGGTGTGTATGTCGATGTGGCCGCCCTCGGGGACGAAGTCCAGGGCGTTGATCACCAGGTTGAGAAACACCTGCGTGAGTTGTTCGCCATCGCAGAGCAGCAGCGAGTTCTCCGCCTGGAGATCGGTGAGCAGTCGCACGTGTTTTTTCTCCGCCTTGGAGGCGAGCAGGTTGACGACGGTGGTGACGATCTCATGCACGTCGCGCGCCTTGAATTCCGGCGGCCGCGGACGCGCGCATTCCAGCAGCAAGGTGACCAGCCGGTTCAGCCGGTCGGTTTCACTGGTGATGAAGCCGATCAGCTCGCGTTCCTTATTGCCCAGGTTGGGTTGGCGTTCGAGCAGTTGCGCCGAGCTCTTCAGAATGCCTAGCGGCGTTCTCACCTCGTGGGCCATGATCGCGGCCATCTCGCCGACCACCGCGAGCTTGCCGGCGCGCACGATCTGCGCGCGCGATTGCTCCAGGGTTTCGAGCATTTCCACGAAGGCCTGATCCAGTTCGTCGACTTCGGAGATCGCCGTCGCGGTGGTGATCGGTCGGGCGCCTTCGTCCTTGCGAAAGCCGCGCGTGAATTCGGTCAGCCCCATGAGCGGTTGCGAAATCCGTCGCGCCAGGCGCCAGGAGATCCACGCGGCGACGGACAAGGTCAGCAGCAACAAGGCCAGCATGATCCATAACAGGCGCCAGATCGGTTGGAATGCCTGCTGCGTCGGTTCGACCATGAACAGGTGCCAGCCCAGGCCGGGGAAATGCTGATAGCCGGAGGAGGCCGCGGCGCCGACCAACGTCGTTGCATAGCCCAAGGCCCGGCCGTCGCGGATGAAACTTATCGCGCCGGTCTGCGGGGCCTGCCAGTCGTGGAGTTCGAGGGCGGATGTATCGAGCCGGCTGCGCAGATCCGCGGAGGCGCCGATGGCCTGCCCGGTGGCGTCGAGCAGCACCGCGCTGCGCGTCTGCCGCGCGACGGCATCGTCGAGCAGATCGAGCACTTCGCGCCAGTTCAACAGCGCATAGAAATAACCGAGATCGCCTTGGCCGAAGACGTCCGGGATGGTCGTGCGCAAGGCAACGGTGTCGCCGCCGCGGGTATGCCCCGCCTGCATGTACACATCGGCCAGTCCGTTGCCCGGAACCTTGAACCAGGCGTCGCCCCCCGGTGCGGACATTGCGGTCGATTGCGGGTCGCTTGAGGCTATGACGCGTCCGTTCAAATCCGTACACAGCAAGGTCTGGAACACCGTGCCCTGGCCGGCGCGCAGATCGGCGAGGAAATGCGCGAGGCGTTTGTCGACATCGCCGACGCGGATGTCCTGCATGATTTCCAGGCGGCTCCACAGGCGCAGGTTTTCCAGTTGCGAGAACAGGAAGGTGTCGATGCGTTGCAGCACCGTGCTGGCGCCGAACTGGAGATTGCCGGCGATCTCCTGTTGCAGGCTGCGGCGGAATTCGTAAAACGACAGCGCGGCCATCAGCAGGGTGGAACCCAGGACCAGCCCGAGAAAGGCGCGCAGCAAGGCCTTTCGAATCGTCACCGGTCTGAATTTCCTGTGGCAGTCATGATTATGATGATTGGCTTTGCGACGAGTTTATGTTCGGGTGGCGGCGCGGGCATCGGCCCTGGTATCGAAACGGCATCCCCGGTAAAGTTCGGGCGGCACTGCATGCCAGTCTAATGCGTTCGGCGGATTCTAACCATGCCCGGCGCAAACGGCGTGCCGATGGGGTGTCGAGTGGTTTGGCGTCGCCGGGATGGTTTGCAGAGGTTACAGTCATGATGTCGCGGTTGAAGTTGATCCTGCTCGGGGTGTTGCTGGCGCAACTCCATGCACCACGGGCCTGGTCCGAGAATGACGAGCGCTGGGCGCACGCGCCCTATGAACTGGGGCAGGGGCTGAATTTCCCGCAGCTCGGCGTGAATGTCGGTGGCTATCTGAGCTTTCGCTATCGGGATGTCGAGGATGCGCCCTCGACATTGAGCCTGAAAGACCTGAGCCTGTTGCTGAGTGCGGACGTGAGCGATCGCGTGAACCTGTTCGCCGAAGCGGAAATCGGCGAGGCCGTGTCCTTTTCGCAGGACGGCGTCGATAGCGAGAATGCCGAGTTCGAGTTCGAGCGCCTGTATGCCGATTACCGCGCGCGCCAGGAAGCGACGTTACGCTTCGGAAAATTTCTGACCCCCGTCGGTCGCTGGAATCTTATTCATGCCGACCCGCTGGTGTGGACCGTGTCCCGCCCGCTGACGACTTCCGTGTCGTTTGCCCGGCAGGCCACCGGAGCGATGCTGTACGGCTCCGTACCGTTGGGCGACGACGGTTTGGATTACAGTGTGTTCGTCGACGACACCGATCTCCTCGATCACGATCAGCAGGAAGAACTCGCCTACGAAGACGCCAATCCCAGCATCACCGCCGTGGGCGCCTTCGAGCATGCCACCGGTATGCATATCACCTATCACCTGCTCGACGACCGCATGAATCTGGGCGCCTCGTATCTGCGTTATCGCATGCTGGATTTGCGCGAGGACAAGGATCTTGTCGGATTGGACTTCTTCTGGAATCTGCCAGTCGCCGAACTCAGCAGCGAATGGGTCTATCGCAACAGCCGTGGCGGTGCCGAGCCGGACGAGCACGGCGGTTTTGTCCAAGCGGCGGTGCCGGTCGGCGGGCAGTTGTTCGTCATCGGCCGCTATGAACATTACACCACCGCAGTGCAGCCGGAGACGGCCGAGATCGAGACCGTGGGACTGACCTATCGCCCGCACCGCGCGATTTCCGCCAAACTCGAATACCGCGACGGCGAGCATAACCAACGGGTCGCGCCCAGCGGCTGGCTCGCCTCTATCGCGGTGCTGTTCTAGTCCCATGACCATCAGGCGCCGCATCCTGAAATTCCACATCGCCGCGTTCAGCGGCCTGCTGGCGTGGGCAATGCCCGCGCTGGGCGCGGACATCGCCGTGATCGTGTCCCGCGACGCATCGTCGCAGACGCTGAACGAAGGCACGCTGCGCGATATCTATTTGAAGAAAATCTTCCTCGATGGCACCGGCCATAAATTCATCCCGCTCAATTTGCCGGCGGACGCACCCTTGCGCGAGGCGTTTTCACGCGCACTGTTCCACCAGGGCACCGATCAGTTGCAGGATTACTGGAACCAGAATTATTTCCACGGCATCACCCCGCCGTATGTGCTGGGCTCGCAGGATGCCGTGGTGCGCTTCGTGGCGCAGACGCCCGGCGCCATCGGCTATGTCGCGTCCTGCTACGTGAATCCCAGCGTGCGCCAGGTTCTGAGTCTCCCGCTCAGCGCGGAGGCGGGGGTGGAGGCCACGGCGTTGTGCCCGCCGGGTGTGGGTGAGTAGGCCGGACGACCCTGAACGGTACTGGACCGCGACGCTGCTTTTATCCGCGCACAAGTTGTATACGTTTCTTGCGCACTGCAAACTTGTGCGTGTCTTTTCGCGGGGCTAAAAATCGGCCTAGTTATGGCTTATCAATCAGTTGCCAGTGTGGCACGGTTCTGGCTATAGCCTGCTTACGGTTCAACCACTGTGAGCGCCCCGATGACTACCAGCAGTTTTTCATCCGCGAGTCCTTGTATCGTCGAGGGCGTCGAACCCCTCCTGACCGAGCTTCCGCAGCCCATTAGTCTGAACGTGCTGAACGCCGATCATCCGGATCGGTGGCGGCCCGAGCAGTTTGTGCGCAGCGTGTTCAAGCAATGCTATGACGCGGATATCCGCGCGTTCTATCCGACGCTGCTGGCGTTCACGCTGCAAGCCGAATTGTTGGGCGTGGCGGGTTTTCGCGACGGCCACGGTCAGGCGTTGTTCTCCGAGCAGTATCTCGACCAGCCGCTGGAACAACTCATCGGCGCGCATTGGGCCGAGCCGGTCGAACGCGGTCGGATCGTCGAGGTCGGCAATCTGGCCTTGGCCAATCCCGGTCAGGCGCGTTGGGTGATCGCGGCAGTGACGATGTTTCTGCATGCCGCCGGTTATCGCTGGGTGTTGTTCACGGCGGTGAAGCCCTTGATCAACGCCTTCGGTCGCCTGGGTCTCAATCCCATCGCGCTCGCATCGGCCGATCCCACGCGCCTGGCCGACGATGGTCAGCACTGGGGCAGTTATTACGCCACGAATCCGTTGGTGTGTGTCGGCGATATCGATGCCGGTTACCGCAAGCTCGTGAACAGTGCCGGCGCGCGTCAGCCGCTGTTGCAGACCTTGCTCGATCAGGTGCAGCGCTATGCGGCCGCATCCGCGCAACCGTTGCCGACTGTGTTTGAGGGTACGGCGTGAAGGAAGTCCTCGCGCGTATCGCCGCGCATGCGCAACGGCGTCCGACGGTGCCCGCGCTGACCGATCCGACGGTGCCCGCGCTGGCCGACAGTGAGCGCACGCTCGATTACGCAACGCTGTGGCAGCAGGTCGAGACACTGGCCGCGCAGCTCGACGGCCGGCGTATTGCCTACCTGCTGGCGAATGGTTGCGCCTGGGCGCTGATCGATCTCGCCGTACAGTATCGCGGTGCGACAGGCATCCCCATTCCAACGTTCTTCTCCGCAGCGCAGATCGCGCATCTGCTCGCCGATGCCGCACCGGATTTTATTCTCACCGATCAGCCGGAGCGCATCGCTGTGCTGGTGCGAGGGTCATCCAAAATGCGCCGTACTGTGGCCGGCCGCGAGGTATTCGCCTTCGTGCGTGACGCCGCACCGGTCACGGCCTTGCCCCCGCACACCGCCAAACTGACTTATACCTCCGGTACCACCGGGCAACCCAAGGGTGTATGTCTGAGCGGTGAAGCCATCGAACGCGTAACGCTGAGTCTGAGCGATGCCGTACAGGCGAGTGCCGAAGACCGCGCACTTTCACTGTTGCCGCTGAGCACGCTGCTGGAAAACATCGGCGGTTTATATGCGCCGCTGGCGAACGGTGGGCTGGCCTGTGTACCCGATCTGGCGAGCTGCGGCATGCAAGGTTCGAGCGGTGTGCAGCCGGAACGGCTGATCGAGGCACTGCATCGCTATGCGCCGACCTCGATCATTCTGGTGCCGCAATTGCTCAAGGTGTTGGTGGAAGCGCGCGCGGCAGGGATCACGCTGCCGGCGTCATTGCGCTTCATCGCCGTGGGCGGCGCGCCGACCTCGCCGGCCTTGATCGAACGCGCGCGTGCGTTCGGCCTGCCGGTCTACGAAGGTTATGGCCTCTCGGAGTCTGCTTCGGTGGTGAGTCTCAACCGGCCGGGCGATGAACGCCGCGGCAGTGTCGGCCGTCCGTTGCCGCATGTGCATGTGCGCATCGCCGCGGACGGCGAGATCGAAGTCGCCGGTAATCTGTTCTCGGGCTATCTCGGCGCGGTGTCGCTGGCGAACGCGTATTGGCCGAGCGGCGATCTGGGTTATCTGGATGCCGAGGGCTATCTGTTTGTCACCGGGCGCAAGAAGACCGCGTTCGCCACCGCCTATGGCCGCAATGTCGCGCCCGAATGGGTGGAGAGTGAATTGACCGGCAGCGGCGCCATCCTGCAAGCGGCGGTGTTCGGCGAGGGCCGTCCGTTCAGCGTTGGCGTGATCGTGCCGCATCCGCGCGCCTCGCAGGAACAGTTGTCGCTTGCTATCGACGCGACCAATCAGCGCCTGCCCGATTACGCACGCGTGCTGGCGTGGACCGTCGGCGACGAACCCTTCTCACCGCGCAACGGCTTGGCCACTGCCACCGGCGCTGTCAACCGCAATGCTATCGCGAGTCACTATGCAGCACAAATTGAACATCTCTACGCAGGAGTCTGATGTGAGTTCCGTGTATGACCGGCTGATCGCCGAGACCGAGGCCAGCCGGAAAGAGTTTCTGGCGGTGCCCATTCTGCAAAAGGCATTACAGGGCAATGTCAGCCGCGAGCAGTACGTGAGCTTTCTGGGACAGGCCTATCACCACGTCCGCCACACCGTGCCGCTGCTGATGGGCTGCGGTTATCGCCTGCCGGATCGCCTGAACTGGTTGCGCACGGCGCTCGGCGCATACATCGAGGAAGAGGTTGGGCACGAGGAATGGATTCTCAACGACATCCACGCCTGCGGCGGCGCTGCCGAGGTGGCGCGCGCTGCCGTGCCGTTTGCGGCGACCGAGTTGATGGTGGCCTATGCCTACGACACGATCCAACGCCGCAATCCCATCGGTCTGTTCGGCATGATCTTCGTGCTGGAGTCCACCAGCGCCGCGTTGGCGACCACGGCCGCCGGTGCGATCCAGGGCAGCCTGAATTTGCCGGAGACCGCCTTTCGCTATCTCACCTCGCACGGTTCGCTGGACCAGGAACACATCCAATTCTTTCAGGCACTGGTGAACCGCTTCGACGACCCGGCCGATGTCGACGCATTGTTGCATTGCGCCAAAATGTTCTATCGCCTGTATGGCGATGTGTTCCGCAGTATTTCTTGATAAATAAACACGGAGAAGATTCTATGCCCCGCATTGCAAAATTCATGTTGCCGCTGTTGCTCGGTGCCTATGCCATCGTTGCCACGGCGCAGGACGATGGCCTGGCCAATGGCATTTTGGCCATCCAACACGAATGGGCGCGCATCCATTATCAATTGCCCAAGGATCAGCAAGACGCCGCCTTTGTACAACTGGAGGCGCAGGCCGATGCGCTGGACAAGCAATACGCGAATCGCGCCGAGTCGAAGATCTGGAAGGCGATCGTGCTCAGCACGCATGCCGGCGTGAAGGGCGGCCTGGGCGCGTTGTCGAAAGTGAAAAGCGCCCGCGACCTGTTGCTCGAAGCCGAGAAGATCGACGCCAATGCCCTGGATGGTTCGCTCTACACCAGTCTCGGCAGTCTCTATTACCAAGTACCCGGTTGGCCGATCGGTTTTGGTGACGACGACAAGGCCGAAGCGCTGTTGAAGAAGGCGCTGGCGATCAATCCCACGGGCATCGACCCGAATTATTTCTACGGCGACTTTCTGCAACGGCAGGGGCGTTCAGCCGAGGCCCTGGTGGTGTTGGAAAAGGCACTGCATGCGCCGCCACGCCCGGCGCGCACGGATGCGGATGCGGGTCGTCGCCAGGAGATTCAAGCACTGATCACTCAGATCAAATCCAAGTCCTGATCGAACGAACACAGGCGGAGACAGTGCAGCGTGAATCTACAATCAAAGCGTATCTTACTGACGGGGGCGGCCGGCGGTATCGGTCGGCAATTGTGTACGCTGTTTGCAGCGCACAACGCCCGCCTGTGTCTGGTCGATCGCGATCAGCAAGCGGTGGAGTCGGTGGGACGGGATATGTCCTCCGAGACGCTCGCGATTGCGGCGGACATCACCAACGCGGATGACCGGGCGGCGGTGATCGTCAAGATGGAGCAGGCCTTCGGCGGCATCGATATCCTGATCAATCTCGCCGGCATTCTGGACTTCAAACGTTTTCAGGACAGCGATCCCGCGACCATTCAGCGCATCCTCCAGGTGAATGTCGAGGCGCCGATGCAACTGATACGCGCCGTGTTGCCGAAACTGACTGCGCAGGGCAGCGGCCGCATCGTCAACATCGGTTCGATGTTCGGCAGCATTGGCTTCCCCGGCTTCGCGGTATATTCGGCCAGCAAGTTCGCCCTGCGCGGTTTCTCGCAGGCGCTCAGGCGCGAACTCACCGGCACCGGTGTGGGCGTCACGTATATCTCACCGCGTGCGGTCAAGACGCCCCTCAATCCGGAGGTGGTCTATTTGATGGCCGAACGCGGCATGATGCGCATGGACGATGCGCAGTGGGTGGCGGCGGAAATCGTGCACGCGATCGAGAAAGAGAAGAACGAAGCGTATCTGGGATTTCCGGAAAAACTCTTCGCGCGCATCAATGCGATCCTGCCCGGTGTTGTCGATCAGGGCATCGCCAAGCAAGTGCCGGAGATTCTGGCGTTTGCGCAGCGGAATCGGTGAAACGGCTCTGCGGCCATCGCTTTATTGCAAGTACCAGCGCTTGCGCATCGCGTCGAATACGCGTCTGGGATACCAGAGTTGCCCGCTGCTGCCGTTGTAGCGGGCCAGCGCGCGGGCATGGTTGCCGCGTTCGCGGTCCATGTAGTGTTTGAGGATGATGCAGCCGAAGCGGATATTGGTGCGGATGTCGAACAAGTCGTCGTTGGGACGGTTGAGTTCGTCGAGCCAGAACGGCATCACTTGCATCAGGCCGCGCGCGCCGGCCGACGAAAGCGCGAAGTGATCGAAGTTGCTTTCCACTTGAATGACCGACAACACCAGTTCGGGCGTGATGCCGGCGTGCATGGCTTCCTGGTGTACGACCTTGAGGATCTGCACGCGCTCATCGGCCGGGATTTCGTCCCAGGGTTTTAGGCGGGTGGCCATGTCGGTCAGCCAGACCTCGGCGTCGAAGCGATCCTGGAAACTCTGCGCGTTGGCGATGGCCTGGGTGAGCAGGACGCGGTCCTCGGCGTCGGGGCGTTCCTGCACGGCGGCATTGATGGCAGCGGCATACGCCAGCAGCGCAGTGGCGATGCCTGCGTGCAGGGTGTTGCGGATAACTTTTGACGCTCGCTTCATGCCTGGACTTCTGCAGTTTGTTCAGGAGATGATTTTGCACACCAAAGTACGCAAAGAGCGCAAAGCTTTTTAATAACGAATTCTTCTGCGTTCTTTGCGTACTTTGGTGTGATTACATTGTCCGACACATAAATCGGCAGCGGGGAAAACTTACTTAAGCCGCGCGACGATCTGGTCGAGCGGCACCAACTCAGATTCGGTGCTGCGGCCGTGTTTGTATTCCACCATGCCGGCGTCGAGATTTTTCTCGCCGATCACCACCCGGTGCGGGATGCCGATCAATTCCATGTCGGCGAACATCACGCCCGGGCGCGCGTCGCGGTCGTCGAACAGTACGTCAATGCCGGCGGCCTGGAAGTCCGCGTAGAGTTTTTCGCAGGCCTCGGCGACGCGGTAGGATTTCTTCATGCCCATGGGCAGCAGCGCGACATGGAACGGCGCGATGGGCTCGGGCCAGATAATGCCTTTGTCGTCGTGATTTTGCTCGATGGCGGCGGCGACCACGCGCGACACGCCGATGCCGTAGCAACCCATGAGCATCACCACATCGCGGCCGTTTTCGTCGAGGACTTTGGCGTTCAGCGCCTCGCTGTATCGGGTGCCGAGCTGGAAGATGTGGCCGACTTCGATGCCGCGCGCGATGGCGAGCGTGCCGGTGCCGTCCGGGCTGGGATCGCCGGGCTGCACATTGCGTAGATCGGCGATGTCGGGTTCCGGCAGATCGCGGCCCCAGTTCACGCCGGTGAGATGCTGGCCGTCTGCGTTGGCGCCGCAGATGAAGTCGGCGAGATGCGCGGCGGCGCGGTCGACGATGACCGGGATTTTCAATCCGACCGGGCCCACCGAACCGGGCGCGGCGCCGCTGGCGGCTTTGACCTGCGCGTCGCTCGCGAAGGTGAACGGATTCAGCACGGCCGGGTGTTTCTCGGCCTTGATAGTGTTCAGTTCATGATCGCCGCGCACGACGAGTGCGACCACGGTATCTTCCTCGGCGCCTTGCACCAGCAGGGTCTTCGCGCACTGCGCGGGCGCGACTTTCAAAAATGTACTTACCTCTTCGATGCTGTGCATACCAGGTGTGGCAACCTTGGTCAGCGCTTGTGTGGCGGCTGCGCGCGCACCCTGCGGCGCGACGGCCTCGGCGAGTTCGACGTTGGCGGCGTAGTCGCTCGCATCCGAAAACGCGATGGCGTCTTCGCCGGAATCGGCCAGCACATGGAACTCATGCGATACCGCGCCGCCAATGCTGCCGGTGTCGGCCTGCACCGGGCGGAATTTCAAACCCAGACGCGTGAAGATGCGCGTGTAGGTGTCGAACATGACCCGATAGGTTTCTTCCAGCGAGGCCTGATCGTTGTGGAAGGAATAGGCATCCTTCATCAGGAATTCACGCGCGCGCATCACGCCGAAGCGCGGACGTACCTCATCGCGGAATTTGGTTTGGATCTGGTAGAAGTTGACCGGCAGTTGCTTGTAGCTTCTCAGTTCGCGGCGCGCGAGGTCGGTGATGATCTCTTCGTGGGTTGGGCCGTAGCAAAACTCGCGGTCGTGGCGGTCCTTGATGCGCAACAGTTCCGGGCCGTACTTCGCCCAGCGCCCGGATTCCTGCCACAGCTCGGCCGGCTGCACCGAGGGCATCAGCACTTCCAGCGCGCCGGCGCGGTTCATTTCCTCGCGCACGATGGCCTCGACCTTGCGCAGCACCCGCAGTCCCAGCGGTAGCCAGGTGTACACCCCGGTCGCGACCTTGCGGATCATGCCGGCGCGCAGCATCAGCTGGTGGCTGACGACTTCGGCGTCGGACGGGACTTCTTTCAGGGTGGAGAGCCGAAAGCGGGACGTGCGCATGGGCGGGTTGCTTCTTTGTTGAGATTTGGAGCGGCGGATTTTATAGGGACGGGGGGTTGGGGGCCAGGGATTAAGTATTGTAGGTTGGGCCGAGCATAGCGAAGCCCAACGTCGCGGATAAAGTGTTGGGCTTCACTGGCGTTCAGCCCAACCTACGATGCTCCGGATTCGGCATCATGCCCTGGGTGTTGAGAGGCCCCGCTTTAATCGCAATACTCCTCGATCTGCTTCTGCGCCGCGTCGATGCGCGCTTGCCGGTCTTCATCGGCGAGATAACTGGCGACACCGTCCGGACCGATCATGCGCTTGCGGCCGCCGGTGGTGAGGTTCTGCAGGTTGGTGCGCGCGGCCTGACAGTTCTGCGCGCGCAGCTTGGCCTGCTCGTCGGTCTTTGTTTGTTCTCCCTCGGCGGTTGCCGCGGCCTTGTGTTGCTCGTCTTGCGATTGCAACAGGGTTTCCAGTTTCTTCTGGGCCTCTTCCGGATCCTCGGCGGGCGGGGGCGGCGGCACCATGACCTGGGTCTTGCGATCCGGCGGTGGGTACTGGGTGTATTGGGTCACGCCGTTTTCGTCGACCCATTTGTACATGGCGGCTTGGGCCATGCCCGTGAGGGCCAGCCAGGTCGCGATGATCCACCAACTCCGGTTCGCTTTCAGCATGCCATTTCCCCTTTGGTGTGGGCCCTGTAACGGGACCCGATAATCGGTGCTCGCTAGCTTACGTGCCCGGAGCCGGGACGGACAAGCGCGGGGGTAGGGCGTTGTGATCTGTTTCATGACCGATGGGGGGTTGCAAGGGGGGAGAGTGGTTCTCCCCTTGCAGTTAGCCCGCGCAGGACTTGTCAGAGCAGGGTGGAATCAAGCCAATGCTGGTATGGCTTGACCGCGACGGCTAATATACGTAGCTTTCAACGTTCCGCCCGGGGATGGGCGGTCGGCCCGCGCGGCGGGTATTCCCGTTTATCCACAACGACTTCACGGGTTCGGCGCTAGGCGCGGGCGCGGCTGTTGGGTCGGTGGCGTGAACCTGAATTTGAATCCGACTTTAACTTCGCAGGAGAGACTGCTCGTGGAATTGACCGGTGCCGAAATCTTCGTCCGCTGCTTGCAGGATGAGGGCGTGGATATCATTTTCGGGTACCCCGGCGGCGCGGTCCTGCATATCTACGACGCGCTCTATCAGCAGGACAAGGTGCGGCACATCCTGGTGCGCCACGAGCAGGCCGCGACGCATGCCGCCGACGGTTATGCTCGCGCCACCGGTCGTCCCGGCGTGGCGCTGGTGACCTCCGGCCCTGGCGCGACCAATGCCGTGACCGGCATCGCCACCGCCTATATGGATTCCATTCCGCTGGTGGTGTTCACCGGCCAAGTGCCGACACCGCTGATCGGCAACGACGCTTTCCAGGAAGTCGACAGCATCGGCATCACCCGTCCGTGCGTGAAGCACAACTTCTTGGTCAGGGATGTGCGTCTGCTGGCGGAGACCATCAAGAAGGCCTTCTACGTTGCGACCACCGGCCGACCCGGCCCGGTGGTGGTCGATATTCCGAAGGACATCACGGCGCAGCGCTGCGAATACAGCTATCCGAAGCGCGTCACCATGCGTTCCTATAATCCGGTGGTGAAAGGTCACAGCGGCCAGATCAAGAAGGCCGTGGATCTGATCATGACCGCCAAGCGGCCGATGCTCTACACCGGCGGCGGCGTGATCCTGGACAACGCGTCCAAGACACTCACCGAATTCACGCGCCTGCTCGGTTTCCCGATCACCAACACCCTCATGGGTCTGGGCGCTTACCCGGCGACCGACAAGCAGTTCGTCGGCATGCTCGGCATGCACGGCACCTATGAAGCAAACATGGCGATGCACAGTTGCGATGTGCTCGTCGCCATCGGCGCGCGCTTTGACGACCGCGTCACCGGCAACATCGAAAAATTCTGTCCGACCGCCAAGATCGTGCACATTGACGTCGACCCCGCGTCGATCTCCAAGAACGTGAAGGTGGACGTGCCCATCGTCGGCGGTGTCGACAATGTGCTCAAGCACATGCTCAAGCTGGTCAAGGAAGGCAGCGACAAGCCCGATGCCGAAGCGCTCAAGGAATGGTGGCAGCAGATCGACGAATGGCGCGCCATCGATTGCCTGAAGTTCGATCGCACCAGCGACATCATCAAGCCGCAATATGTGGTTGAGACGCTCTACAAGGTCACCAAGGGCAACGCCTATGTCACCTCGGACGTCGGTCAGCATCAGATGTGGGCGGCGCAGTTCTACAAGTTCGACAAGCCGCGGCGTTGGATCAACTCCGGCGGTCTCGGCACCATGGGCTTCGGTTTTCCGGCGGCGATGGGTGTGCAACTGGCGTTCCCCGATGAGACCGTGTGCTGCATTACCGGCGAAGGCAGCATCCAGATGTGCATTCAGGAATTGTCGACCTGCCGCCAGTACGGGTTGCCGGTGAAGATTATCAACCTGAACAACCGATACCTCGGCATGGTTCGGCAGTGGCAGGAGTTCTTCTATCAGAAGCGCTACGCCATGTCCTACATGGAATCGCTGCCGGACTTCGTCAAGCTGGCCGAGAGCTATGGTCATGTCGGCATGAAGATCGAAAAGCCGGGCGACGTCGAAGGCGCGCTGAAAGAGGCGATGAAAATCCGCGACCGTACGGTGTTCCTGGATTTCATCACCGACCAGTACGAGAACGTCTATCCGATGATTCCGGCCGGTGGCGGCCAGAACGAGATGATTCTGATTTAAGTCGGCG
This sequence comes from Gammaproteobacteria bacterium, assembly GCA_016214925.1. Classification (GTDB taxonomy): domain Bacteria; phylum Pseudomonadota; class Gammaproteobacteria; order Thiohalobacterales; family Thiohalobacteraceae; genus JAHJQQ01. Next base: position 3,800 of record JACRMO010000221.1, on the reverse strand, counting down.
AGCAAAAAGAGACATCAATGCGGCATATCATTTCATTATTGCTGGAGAACGAATCGGGTGCGCTGTCGCGGGTGGCCGGCTTGTTTTCCGCGCGTGGCTACAACATCGAATCGCTTACCGTGGCGCCGACCGAGGATCCGTCGCTATCGCGCATGACCATCGTGACGCGCGGTACGGATTCCGTCATCGAGCAGATCACCAAACAGCTGAACAAGCTGATCGACGTGGTCAAACTGATGGATATGACCGAAGGGCCGCACATCGAACGCGAGATGCTGCTCATGAAGGTGCAGGCCAAGGATGCCGCGCGCGAGGAGTTGAAGCGGATCACGGATATTTTCCGCGGCCGCATCATCGACGTGACCGATTCAAGTTACATCATCGAGCTGACCGGCGCCGGCGAGAAGATCGACGCGTTCTTGCAGGCCGTCGATCCCGCTTCGATTCTCGAAGTCGTGCGTTCCGGGGTGTCCGGCATCGCGCGCGGCGATAAGGCATTGCGCATCTGAATCATAGGTGGTCACAAGTGGTCGCGGGTTGTCTCGGCGCCCGCGCTTGTTACGATTTTGGAATTCAATATTTCTTCTGGAGCGACTGATATCATGAAAATCTATTACGACAAAGACTGCGACCTGTCCCTGATCAAGAAGCGCAAGGTGACCATCGTGGGTTACGGCTCGCAGGGTCATGCGCATGCGAACAATCTGAGCGAGTCCGGCGTGGATGTGACCGTTGCGCTGCGTCCCGGCTCCGGTTCCGAGGCCAAGGCCAAGAAGGCCAAGCTGAAGGTGAAGGATATTCCGGCCGCGGTGAAGGGCGCCGATGTGGTCATGATCCTGGCCCCCGACGAACATCAGCGCAAAATCTACGACGAGGTGATCGAGCCCAATATCAAGAAGGGCGCCGCGCTGGCCTTCGCCCACGGTTTCAACATCCACTTCGGGCAGATCGTGCCGCGCGACGATCTCGACGTGATCATGATCGCGCCGAAAGGCCCGGGTCATCTGGTGCGTGCCACCTACACCCAGGGTGGCGGTGTGCCGAGCCTGATCGCCGTGCATCAGGATGCCTCGGGCAAGGCCAAGCAGATCGCGCTGGCGTATGCCTCCGCCAACGGCGGCGGTCGCGCCGGCATCATCGAGACCAACTTCAAGGAAGAGACCGAGACCGATCTGTTCGGTGAACAGGCGGTGTTGTGCGGCGGCGCGACCGCGCTGGTGCAGGCCGGTTTCGAGACCCTGGTGGAAGCCGGTTATGCGCCGGAGATGGCCTATTTCGAGTGTCTGCACGAACTCAAGCTGATCGTCGACCTGATGTACGAGGGCGGCATCGCCAACATGCGCTACTCGATTTCCAACACCGCCGAGTACGGCGATCTGACCCGGGGTCCGCGTATCGTCACGCCGGAAACCAAGCCCGAGATGACGCGCATCCTCACCGAAATTCAGAACGGCGAGTTCGCCCGCGAATTCATCCTGGAGAATCAGGCCGGCGCCCCGACGCTGAAGGCCAAGCGTCGCATCGGTCGCGAGCACCAGATCGAGGAAGTCGGCGAGCGTCTGCGCAGCATGATGTCCTGGATCAAGGCCAACAAGATCGTCGACAAGAGCCGCAACTGACCCACTGAATTTCCGGAATGTGTGGTCCCGCAGCCTGGGCTGCAACCCAGGCTGCTGCGTTTGATAACACCAAAGGGCCAGAGAACACAGAGAAATTATTTTTCGATTAGAAAAACCTCTGCGTTCTTTGCGCTCTCTGGTGTGAAATGGTTTTTGGCACGTCAGCCGCATTGATCAAGACCGACTAAGGCAGCCGTAATGGAATTGGAATCGCCCTCCCCCAAGAATCCCCGTCGCGGGATTTATCTGCTGCCGAATCTGTTCACGACCGCGGGCCTGTTCTCGGGTTTCTACGGCATCGTCGCGGCAATCAATGGGCGTTTTGAAATCGCGGCCATGGCGATCTTCATCGCCATGATCATGGACGGCATCGATGGCCGCGTGGCGCGCTTGACCAACACCACCAGCGAATTCGGCGTGCAGTACGACAGTCTCAGCGACATGGTGTGCTTCGGTCTGGCGCCGGCACTGATTATGTATCAGTGGGCGCTACGGGATTTGAGCGCGTTTGGTTGGTTCTGGGCCAAGCTGGGTTGGCTGTCGGCATTCATCTACGCGGCCGCGGGCGCGCTGCGTTTGGCGCGTTTCAACGCCCAAGTCGATGTAGCCGACAAGCGCTATTTTCAGGGGTTGCCCAGTCCCTCGGCCGCAGCGGTGGTCGCTGGGTTGGTGTGGATGGGAGCGGATCTGGGCATCGATGGTTCCAATTTCGTGTGGGTCGGTATGCTATTGACACTGATGTCCGGCCTGCTGATGGTCAGCAACTTCCGTTATTACAGCTTCAAGGAACTCGACTTCAAGAACAAGGTGCCGTTCATCGTGCTGTTGCTGGCGGTGATGGTGCTGGTGTTCGCCTCGATCGACCCGCCCAAGGTGCTGTTCACGGGCTTCCTGGTCTACGCACTCTCAGGGCCGGTGTTTACGCTGTGGCGGGTGAGACAGCGGCGGCGCGAGCGGCACGAACCGACGGTGTAAACCTGCCGGGGACAGATTTGAAATCTGTCCCCGTATCGCTTATCCCGCCAACCGTTTGTACTTGATGCGATGCGGCTGATCCGCCTCGACACCTAAACGCCGTTTACGGTCGGCCTCGTAATCGGCGTAATTCCCCTCGAACCATTCCACATGGCTGTCGCCCTCGAAGGCGAGGATGTGCGTGGCCAGACGGTCGAGGAACCAGCGATCGTGTGACGTCACCAGCACGCAGCCGGGGAATTCCAATAACGCTTCTTCCAACGCGCGCAGGGTTTCCACGTCGAGGTCGTTGGTGGGTTCGTCGAGCAGCAGCACGTTGCCGCCGCTCTTCAACAGTTTGGCCAGATGCAGACGGTTGCGTTCGCCGCCGGACAGATCGCCGACGCGCTTCTGTTGATCGCTGCCGGAGAAATTGAAGCGCGAGACATAACCGCGCGACGGCGTCTCGTATTTGCCGACAGTGATAATGTCCAGTCCGTCCGAGACTTCTTCCCACACGGTCTTGCTGCCGTCCAATGTGTCGCGGCTCTGGTCGACATAGGCGAGTTGCACGGTCTCGCCTAGGCGCAGTTCGCCGCCGTCCGGTTGGTCCTGGCCGACCAGCATGCGGAACAGCGTGGTCTTGCCGGCGCCGTTGGGACCGATGATGCCGACGATGGCGCCGCGCGGGACATTGAACGACAGATCGTCGATGAGCATGCGCTCGCCGAAACCTTTCTTCAGGCCCTTGGCTTCGATGACCAACTCGCCTAGACGCGGACCCGGCGGGATGTAGATCTCGCGCGTCTCGTTGCGCGCCTGGTATTCCTGCGACTGCAATTCCTCGAAGCGCGCCAGACGCGCCTTGCTCTTGGCTTGGCGGCCCTTCGGATTGGCGCGCACCCATTCCAATTCTTCCTTGATGGCGCGTTCGCGCGCGGCCTGGCCTTTTTGCTCCTGCGCCAGACGCTTTTCCTTTTGCTCCAGCCAGTTTGAATAATTGCCCTCGTAGGGAATGCCGCGGCCGCGGTCGAGTTCCAGAATCCAACCGGCGACGTTGTCGAGGAAGTAGCGATCATGCGTGACGGGGACCAGGGTGCCGGGATATTCGTGGAGAAAACGCTCCAGCCAGGCAACCGATTCGGCGTCGAGATGGTTGGTCGGTTCGTCGAGCAGCAGCATGTCTGGAGACGACAGCAATAGTTTGCACAACGCGACGCGGCGCTT
>JACRMO010000044.1:3136-10694 GCA_016214925.1 Gammaproteobacteria bacterium | reverse complement strand
TCCGGCAAACGGATGCCGCGCACGCCACAGGCAGTGCGGCCCATCGGGCGCACGTCGGTTTCCTTGAAGCGAATCGCCTTGCCGGCATCGGTGAACAGCATCACATCGCGTTCGCCGTCGGTGATCGCGACATCGACCAGTTGATCGCCGTCGCGCAGTTCGACGGCGATGATGCCGTTGGTACGCGGTCGTGCGAAACCGGACAGCGGGGTCTTCTTGATGGTGCCGCTGGTGGTGACCATGAAGACGAATTTGTCTTCGGCGAATTCGCGCACCGGCAAGACGGCGTTGATGCGTTCGCCCTCTTCCAGCGGCAACAGATTCACGATCGGCTTGCCGCGCGCGGTGCGACTGGCCTGCGGCAGCTGATAGACCTTGAGCCAATAGGCCTTGCCGCGACTGGAGAAACACAAAATCGTGTCGTGGGTGCTGGCGATGAACAGCTTGTCGACGAAATCCTCTTCCTTGACGGTGGTCGCCGCCCTGCCACGTCCGCCGCGCCGCTGCGCGGTGTACTGTGTCAGCGGCTGCGCCTTGGCATAGCCGGTGTGCGACAGCGTCACCACGACATCTTCCTCGGTGATGAGATCTTCCATCGACATGTCGATATGATCGACATTGATTTCGGTGCGGCGCTTGTCGCCGAACTGCTCGCGGATATCGACCAGCTCGCCGCGAATCACGTCCATCAGCCGGTCGGGGCTGTTGAGGATCGTCAACAGCGCGTCGATCTTGTCCAGCAGCTCCTTGTACTCGCCGACGATCTTGTCTTGTTCCAGGCCGGTCAGCTGATGCAGACGCAATTCGAGAATGGCCTGGGTCTGCGCCTCGGAAAGGCGATAGCCCTCGTCGGTCAGACCGAAATTGGCGGCGAGATCGTCCGGACGCGAGGCGGTGGCGCCCGCACGTGACAACATATCGATAACCACGCCGGGTGCCCACGCGCGCGCCATCAGGGCATCGCGCGCCTCGGCACGGCTCGGCGAGCTCTTGATGGCTTTGATGATCTCGTCGATGTTGGCGAGCGCGACCGCCAGACCTTCCAAGATGTGCGCACGCTCACGCGCCTTGCGCAGATCGAACACCGCGCGCCGCGTCACGACTTCGCGGCGGTGGCGGATGAAGGCTTCGAGCATCTGCTTGAGATTGAGCAGTCGCGGCTGACTATCGACCAGCGCGACCATGTTGATGCCGAACACGTTCTGCAACTGAGTCTGCTGGTAGAGGTTGTTCAGCACCACCTCGACGACTTCGCCGCGCTTCAGCTCGATGACCATGCGCATACCGTCCTTGTCGGACTCGTCACGCAGGTTGCTGATGCCCTCGATCTTCTTGTCCTTGACCAGCTCGGCGATCTTCTCCAGCAGGCGCGCCTTGTTCACCTGATACGGCAGTTCGGTGACGACGATGGTCTGCTTGCCGCCTTCCTCGCCCTCGACCTCGGTGCGTGCGCGCACATAGATGCGGCCGCGGCCGGTTAAGTAGGCTTCCTGGATACCACGCACGCCATTGATGATGCCGGCGGTCGGGAAATCGGGACCGGGGATGTGCTCCATCAGGCCACGGATATCGATGCTTGGATCATCGATCACCGCTATACAGGCATTGATAACCTCGGTGAGGTTGTGCGGCGGGATGTTGGTGGCCATGCCGACCGCGATGCCGGCCGAGCCATTGATCAGCAGGTTCGGAATGCGTGCCGGGAAGACCGCGGGTTCTCTTTCCGACTCGTCGTAGTTGGGGACGAAATCGACGGTTTCCTTGTCGAGGTCGGCGAGCAGCTCATGGGCGATCTTCGCCATGCGCACTTCGGTGTAACGCATGGCCGCCGGTGCGTCGCCATCGACCGAACCGAAGTTGCCCTGGCCGTCGATGAGCATATAGCGCAGCGAGAACGGCTGCGCCATGCGCACGATGGTGTCGTACACGGCGGTGTCGCCGTGCGGGTGGTATTTACCGATGACGTCACCGACGACGCGCGCGGATTTCTTGTAGGGCTTGTTCCAGTCGTTGCCCAACTCGCTCATGGCGTACAACGCGCGGCGGTGTACCGGCTTGAGACCGTCGCGCACGTCGGGCAGCGCACGCCCCACGATCACGCTCATGGCGTAATCGAGGTAGGACTGCTTCATCTCGTCTTCGAGATTGACGGGCAGGATTTCTTTGGCGAAGTCGACCATCGAGGGTGCAGCCGGTCCTTAACTTGAATGTTATCTGTTGTTATCGCCTCTGCCGGACTCGCTGCATTGCAATGCGCCCGGACAGCCGCTCAAATCGTCCGCCATCTTAGCACAGCCACCCCGGCACCTGCACCTGATGAAAATGCCTCAGAGGGCGTCTGCGCGCCTCAGACGGATGTTGTGCCGCGCATGAGTTCGGCCATCTTGGCCAGTGTCGGTTTCTCGACGACACCGCGTTCGGTGACGATGGCATCGATCAGTTCCGCTGGCGTCACATCGAAGGCTGGATTCCAGGCCTCGGCGCCAACGGCAGCGACGCGCTGGCCACCCAGCGCCAGCACCTCGGCGGGATCGCGATTCTCGATGGGAATATCCGCGCCACTGGCAATCTGCATATCGATGGTCGAGGTCGGCGCGACGACCATGAAACGCACGCCGTGGTGGCGCGCATTGACCGCGAGGCTGTAGGTACCAATTTTGTTGGCGACATCACCATTGGCGGCGATGCGGTCGGAGCCGACAATCACCCATTGCACCCGGCCCGCACGCATCAGTTGCGCCGCCGCGCTATCGGCCAGCAGCGTCACCGGAATATGGTCGTGCACCAGCTCCCAGGCGGTCAGCCGCGCGCCTTGCAACCACGGACGTGTTTCATCGGCATACACGGCCCGGATGCGACCATTCGCCCAGCCACTGCGGATCACGCCCAGCGCCGTGCCATAACCGCCGGTCGCCAGCGAACCGGTGTTGCAGTGGGTCAACACGCCCGTCATGTCCGTAAACAGGGCCGCGCCGAGTTCACCCATGCACCGGTTGGCCTGGATATCCTCGTCGTGGATGGCGCGCGCCTCGGCGAGCAGCGCCGGCACCGGATCGCCCTCGATCGCGGCAAAGCATCCGCGCATGCGCGTCAGCGCCCAGAACAGATTGACCGCGGTCGGGCGCGAAGCGGCCAAGGCGCTCAGATCGGCCTCGATCTCGCGCCGCCACTCGGCACCTGCCCGCGCATAGGCTTGACGTGCCGCCAACACCACTGCATACGCGGCGGCGATGCCGATGGCGGGCGCGCCGCGCACCACCATATCGCGGATGGCCTGCGCCACTGCCGCGGCATCGGTGTACTGGAGCAGATTCTCGCTGGCCGGTAGCGCGCGTTGATCGAGCAACTGCAAGCCATCGTTCTGCCAACTGACGGCGCGGATCGTGTCGTAACTCGACGACATATCATTCTCCAACAGCGTAAATGAGAGTGTTCCGAATGGGCATGGCATGCCGCTTATCTAGTGTGTGGCACCGTGGGTTTGATCGAGCCGTTCGAGGCGATAACCGTGCTGGTATATGGCACTCAACTTCCAGCCGTTATCGGGCTGCAGCCCAAGCTTGTTGCGAATCCGGCTGATGTGCGTATCGACGGTGCGCGTATTGAGTTCCGCCGTCGTATCCCACACGGATTCGAGAATCTGCGCGCGCGACAACAAGCGCCCGAGATTGCGGAACAGATACAAGGCCAGATCGAATTCCTTGTGGGTCAGATCCACCCGCTCGTTGCGCAGGTCCACCGCACGGCTGTGTATATTGAGTCGGTAGTCGCCGATCTCCAGCATCTCGCTCCGTTCCGTCTGCGGGTGGGCGCGTCGCCCCAGGGCCGTGATACGCGCCAGCATCTCCAACGGCTTGACCGGTTTGGTCATGAAATCGTCGGCACCTCGCTCCAGGGCGAGAACCACGTCCTCTTCCTTGTCCATTTGCGTCACGAAGAGAATCGGAATCGGCCAATCAAACGTTGCCCTGACCCATTCCAGCACCGCAATTCCATCGGTGTCGGGCAAAACCCAATCCAACATCAGCAGATCGTAGCGCGATTCAGTCAACCCAGCCTTGAAGACCATACCTGTCGGGAATACCAGGCATTCGTGTCCCGCCGCCTGCAACCAGACCTGGATGACTTCCGCTTGGTGTTTGTCGTCTTCAAGCAACGCTATCCGCAAGGGGTGCCTCCCCACTTAAGTGTCCGTTGCCAGGGGTCTTTTGCAATTCTGTCACAGATTCCACTAGAATGTGAACAGCTACTGTTGTAGTGTATTCGCCTCATTGGGCCCATGGGTCCATAACGGTTTCCAAAGTTATCTGTACATTCAACGCAAACAGGGAGCACAGAAAATGAACAAGACCTTTTTGAATCTCGCCGTTATCGCTGGCCTTGGTCTGAGCGCCCCGGCCTTCGCCCATGAATCCGGTCAGGCCAATGCGGCCGTCGTCGGTGATGGCAGCGGCCATTGCATCAGCGACGGTTCCGGTAACAACGTACGTACTGGCACGGGGAGCGCAGAAGATGCCACCGGCGCCTGTGGCGCCCCGGTTGCAGCCGCCGAACCGGCACCGGAACCTGCACCGGCCCCGACCCCCGTCATGGAAACCGTGACCCTCTCCGCGGAAGCGCTGTTCGATCACGACCGCTCGGTTATCAAAGACGCGGCCAAGCCACAGCTGGACGAATTCGCCACGCGCGTGAAGTCACTGTCAAAAGTCGAGTCTGTTAACGTAGTCGGTCACACCGACAGCTCGGGTACGGATGCTTACAACCAGAAGCTGTCCGAGCGTCGTGCCGCCTCGGTTGAGACCTACCTCGTTGGCCAGGGCGTCGATGGCGCGCTGATCAACACCTCCGGCATGGGCGAGAGCCAGCCGGTGGCCGACAACTCCACCAAAGAAGGCCGTGCGCAGAACCGTCGCGTGGAAATCACCTATAAGGGCACCGCGGCCAACTAAGCCGTCACCGCTCGTACGCAGTCCCATCGGCCGCCGCAAGGCGGCCGATGCATTTCTGGATCCTGCAGTCACAACGATGCGCCATTGAAGGTTTTCGGTATACTGGCGCGAACCCAACTAGCGCCCACCCATGCACACCGTCGACACCCTCCTGCACGCACGCTGGATCATCCCCGTCGAACCGGACGACCGCGTTCTCACCGATCACAGTCTCGCCATCCATGAAGGGCGCATCGTTGCCGTTCTACCGACAGCCGAGGTGCAACAGCACTATCGCGGCACCAGCGAACTCACACTCGACCGGCACGCGCTGATCCCAGGACTCGTCAATGCGCACACCCACGCGGCGATGTCGCTGCTGCGCGGGCTCGCCGATGACTTGCACCTGATGGATTGGTTGCAGCATCACATTTGGCCGGCCGAAGCGCGCTGGGTAAACGAAGAGTTCGTGCACGACGGCACCGAACTCGCCATCGCCGAGATGCTGCGCGGCGGCACAACCTGTTTCAACGACATGTATTTCTTCCCCGAGATCACCGCGCGGGTCGCGGCAAACGTCGGCATGCGCGCCATAGTCGGCCTGATTCTGATCGATTTCCCCACCGCTTACGCAACCAATCCCGACGACTACCTGACCAAAGGTCTGGCACTTCACGATGAATACCGCAGCCATCCGCTGATCCGTACGGCGTTCGCGCCGCACGCACCCTACAGCGTCTCCGATGCGCCTCTGGATCGCGTGCGCGTGCTTGCCGACGAGTTGGATATCCCGATCCACATGCACATCCACGAGACCGCGCATGAAGTGGAACAAGCCGTGCAACAGCAAGGTCAACGGCCGCTCGCGCGATTGAACAAACTCGGCGTGGTCTCGCCCGCGTTGCTCGCCGTGCATATGACCCAGTTGACCGACGACGAAATCGCACTGTGCGCCGCCAACGGCGTCAGCGTGCTGCACTGCCCGGAATCCAATCTCAAACTGGCCAGCGGCTTCTGCCCCGTGCAGAAACTGATGCAGGCTGGCATCAACGTCGCACTCGGCACCGACGGCGCCGCCAGCAACAACGATCTGGACATGCTCGGCGAGTTGCGTAGCGCGGCATTGCTGGCCAAGGCGGTCAGCGGCGATGCCAGCGCCGTGCCCGCCTATCAGGCGCTGCGTATGGCCACGCTCAACGGTGCCATCGCCTTGGGTTTGGGCGACGAGATCGGTTCGCTGGTGCCGGGCAAATGGGCGGATGTCTGCGCGGTGCAGTTGGATGGCATCGAAGGCACGCCGCTGTATCACCCGCTGTCGCAACTGGTCTATGCCAGCGGCCGGCATCAGGTCAGCGATGTGTGGGTGGCCGGCGAACATCTTTTGAAGGAACGCGCCCTGACGCGCCTGGACGAGGCCGATATCCTGCGCCGCGCCCGTCAGTGGCAGGCGCGCATTGGTGCGACGGATACCGAGACGAATGCCTGATCGTCTGTTGCAAACGTGGTGAGACCGTAGCCTGGGTTGAACAAAGTGGAACCCGGGTTGGAAGAATGCCGTTCCGGCATTCTTACGGCAATGAACAGGATTGTTTATAAAGCTTTTGCTGCCATTTGATGGCGTCAAAAGCAACCGTTCGCTACCGCTCAACCCAGGCTACGCGCTATCCTAACGTCATGCCCAACACCGCCCACAATGTCGACCCCGCCGAGATCGCCAAGTTCGAAGAACTGGCGGCGCGCTGGTGGGACCCGCACAGCGAATTCAAACCGCTGCACGACATCAACCCGCTACGCTTGGATTACATCGACCGCCTTGAACCGTTGCGCGGCAAGCACGTGCTGGACGTCGGCTGCGGCGGTGGACTGTTGAGCGAAGGCATGGCCGCGCGCGGCGCGCAGGTCACCGGCATCGACATGGGTGAAGCGCCGCTGTCGGTCGCGCGACTGCACTTGTATGAATCCGGCCTCGACGTCGATTACCGACAGATCACCGCCGAACAGATGGCCGCCGAACATCCCGGTGACTTCGACATCGTCACCTGCCTGGAAATGCTCGAACACGTCCCCACGCCGGCTTCGGTGATCGCCGCCTGCGCGCGCATGGTCAAACCCGGCGGCCTGGTGGTGTTCTCGACCCTCAACCGCAATCCGAAGTCCTATCTGCTCGCCATCATCGGCGCCGAGTATGTGCTGCGCATGCTGCCCAAGGGCACGCACGACTACCGCAAGTTCATCCGCCCGTCGGAACTCGACCGTTGGGCGCGCGCCGCCGAACTGGAACTGCGCGACATCAGCGGCATGACGTACAACCCGCTCACCGCGACCTACCGCTTGGGCCGCGATGTCGATGTGAACTACCTCGCCGCCTACCGCCGCTGAGCCATGCTGTCATCGCGTATCCGCACCGTCCTGTTCGACCTCGACGGCACCCTGCTCGACACCGCCCCTGATCTCGCTTTTGCGCTGAACGAAACTTTGCGCGAATTCGGCCAGGCGCCATTGCCCTATGAAACCATCCGCCCGGTCGTCTCGCACGGTGGCATCGCGCTGATCAAACTCGGCTTCGGCTTGAGACCTGAGGATGAAGGTTATCAGCCACGTCGCGAATACCTGCTGAATACCTACCGCGC
>JACRMO010000044.1:0-3117 GCA_016214925.1 Gammaproteobacteria bacterium | reverse complement strand
GGAACGCCAAGGCCTGAACTGGGGCGTGGTCACCAACAAACCCGCCTGGCTCACCGAACCACTGTTGCAGGAACTCGGACTCTACGAGCGCGCCGCCGTCGTCGTCAGCGGCGACACCCTCAACGAACGCAAACCCCACCCCGCGCCCATGCTGCTCGCCTGCGAACGCGCCGGCTCCCATGCGCACGAATGCCTGTACGTCGGCGACGCCAAACGCGACATCGAAGCCGGTCACAACGCCGGCATGGCCACGCTGGTCGCGCTGTTCGGTTACATCGGGGACGAGGACGATCCGCACACTTGGGGCGCGGATGCGTTAGTGGAGACACCGGGGGAGATTTTGGGGTGGCTGGAGAGGCGTGTATTGTTTTAACTGAAGCCGTCAATATCCTTAAATACCGCTTCGGTGAGCATACCCACTCGGAACCAGAATCCGCCACTTCATACCCGCATGGGGTGCATGCATAGAACTTCCAATTGGTGCATACACCTCCCACAGAGGCTACTATTGAAAAAGGCGGGGGCATGGCATGCGGAAGCCCGCATTGTTCGCCATCGCCATCGCAATCGACACGCCAGTTGCAAATAGTCCGTTATTGGAACTCAGGGTTCGCGTATATCCGAGCAGCCTATGCAAAACCACAGCGACAGCGACTTACTCATCCTGGATAATCCGGACACTCCGCAGCCTACCCCGTTGTCGCCCTGGCGTATCCTGGTGGTCGACGACGACGAAGAGGTGCATAACGCCACCCGCTTCGCATTGTCCGGTGTACATCTGCTCGGCCAGCCACTGGAACTGCTGCACGCCTATTCCGCGCGCGAGGCCGAACAGCTTCTGCTGTGCGAAACTGATATCGCCGCCATTCTGCTGGACGTGGTCATGGAATCCAACGACGCCGGCCTGCGTCTGGCTGAACGCATCCGCCACGATCTTGGGCTGCACGATCTGCGCATCGTTCTGCGCACCGGCCAACCCGGTTACGCTCCGGAAGTGGATGTCATCTCGCGTTACGACATCAACGATTACCGCACCAAGAACGAACTCACCCACGACCGCCTACTCGCCACGCTCACTGCGGCGCTGCGCAGCTACCAGCAGATCCACGCCCTCAACACCACCCGCCAGTCGTTGCGCAACATCATCGACGCCACCCGCGACTTACTCAGTCGTGGCGATATCCGTTCCTTCGCCAAAGGCGTACTGGTCCAGATCAACAGCCTGTTACCGATGAACCAGGGTGGCCTGATCGTGGTTCGCACGCAAGACGAAACCCACGCGACGGCCGGCATGCACATGCTCGCTGCCAGCGGCCCGTTCCAGCCACTCATCGATCGACCGCTGGATGCTCTGAACGACCGCGAGGCGCGGGCATTGATCCAGCGTGCTTTCGTGGAGCAGAGTTACATCCATGGTGTTGGAGCCTATGCGTTGTTCTTTCCTGGCTCCAGCTATCAGTTGGTCGCCTATCTGCACGACTCCCAGGACGAGCCGATCGAAGATGACGACCTGCGCCACCTGTTCTGCCGCAATGTATCGCTATGCCTGGATCACTTGTCGCTGATTCAGCGCCTGCAACACACGGCCCTTTACGATCCACTGACCAGTCTGCCCAACCGCACCAGCTTCCTCGATACAATCGAACAGCACATCGGGCAGCGCGACCCACCTGAACATCTCGCGGTGCTGGACGTGGATCACTTCAACACCCTGGCCGGCACCATCGGAACTGAGATGGCGGATCGGGTGCTGTGCGCACTCACGAAGAGGCTGCGCGCGGCCTTCAGCGGAGAACCAGTGCATCTGGCGCGGATCGCAGGCGACTCCTTCGGTTTGATCGGCCCGGAGATTTACCTACAGCCCCAACGCATGCACACTCTGTTCGCCAACCCGATGGAGGTCGGCGACCTGTCCCTGCCGATCTCCGTGACCACCAGCATAGTGCCTCTGGATGAGCACATCGACAGCAGCCTCGCCGCACTCACTGCGGCGTTCACCGCACTGAAACTGGCCAAACAGCGGCGGCGCGGCGGCACGCAGGTCTATACCAATGATATGAGCCGCGAGCAGCTGGCGCGCATCACGCTCATGCACGAACTGAGGACTGCCGATTATGCGCGGGATTTCTTCCTGGCGTTCCAGCCGCAATTCCGCCTGATCGACGGCGTGCTGACCGGTTTCGAGGCGCTGCTGCGTTGGCGCAAACCCGATGGGACGCTGGTACCGCCGGGGCAATTCATACACATCGCGGAATACGCGGGCATGATCGTGCGCATCGGAGCCTGGGTATTCGAGACCGCCTGCAGGCACCTGCGCCAACTGCTGGACGAGGGCTGGCGCGACCTCGGTGTGTCGGTGAATGTCTCCGTCGAACAACTGCGCGACCCGGGTTTCCTGCTGATGCTGGAACGCACGCTGACGGACACGGGCATCAAAGCGCGCAGCGTTGAGATAGAAATCACCGAGAGCATGGCCATGCAGGAGATCGAACTCACCCTCGACGTACTCGAACGGGTCAAGGGCATGGGCATACGCATCGCCCTGGACGATTTCGGCACGGGCTTCTCGTCGCTGGCCTATCTGCAACGCTTGAACATCGACCGCCTCAAGGTGGACCGTTCGTTCATTGCCGAGATCAGCCGCTCAGCACAATCCGCGCGCATCGCCGAGACTGTCGCCCAACTCGGCCGACAGATGAACCTGGAGGTGCTGGCCGAAGGCGTCGAGACCCCGGATCAGGTCGCGCGCTTGGTGCAGATGGGTTATCACTCCGTGCAGGGCTTTCTGTACGCCAAACCGATCGCGTTCGCCGAACTGAGTAATTGGCTGACCGAACGGGACAAACCGCGCGAGCACTGATGTCCGCATGTGGCGCAATCTGCTAAGTTCGCTGCGCTTCCGTATCCTCGCTGGCAACCTGGCCCTGATACTGCTGATGTTCGGTCTGATAACCGCCAATACTCTGCGCGTAGTCAACGAACTTGCCGTGGAAACTATCCAGACAACGGCGCGCCAGACATCGGAAACCCTCAACCTGGCCATTGCCCCCTACACCACCAGCGAGAATCTGGGCACGCTGCAAGACTATTTCCAGGAACTGGTCTCCGGTGGCGCAA